>NZ_JBFBJK010000001.1:0-135597 GCF_040686095.1 Streptomyces sp. NPDC086554 | reverse complement strand
ACCCGCGGGTGCTGCTGGGCGCGATGGGGGGGCCGCGGGGGGGGCCCCCCCGCGGCTCACATCCCGCCCCGCCCCCAGTGGGGGGGGACCCCCTGGGGGCCCCCCCCCCTTCTAGCTGCTTGAGGCTACTTGCCCTTCGCGGCTTCCTTGAGCTTGCTGCCCGCGGAAACCTTGACGCTGAAGCCGGCCGGGATGTTGATCGGCTCGCCGGTCTGCGGGTTCCGGGCGGTGCGAGCGGCACGGTGGGTGCGCTCGAAGGTCAGGAAGCCGGGGATGGTGACCTTCTCGTCGCCCTTGGCAACGATCTCGCCGACGGTCTCGGCGAACGCCGCCAGCACGGCGTCGGCGTCCTTGCGGGTCACCTCGGCGCGGTCGGCCAGCGCGGCCACCAGCTCACTGCGGTTCATGTTTGTACTCCCGTGTTCTTCTTGCCGTTGAGGCGTGCCACGCGGCGGGGCCGCATGATGGGCACAGCGAAGCCGATGCTGCCAGGGTCCTCGGTCAGGCCCCGGACCCGGGTCCGTCGTCCAGACCCTCGCGCCCAGAAAGGCATCCTGCCCCCACCTGCGGCGGGAAAGCCAATCCGGGGCCCTTGGGGGTCACAGGAAAAGCTTCACCGCCCCTGGGAAGGTGGCAGTCGGGGGCGCGCTTCCACGCCACCCTAGAGGGCCTTTGAGGGCCCTGCGTTCCGCGACGCGCCGTACTACTGGGCCGTGGCGCCTGTCACAGCCTCGCCCGCGGCCTTCGCCGCCGCGCGCACGGCATCGGCCACCGCGCCCGCGACCTTGTCGTTGAAGACGCTGGGGATGATGTAGTTCGGGTTGAGCTCGTCCTCGGCGACGACGTCCGCGAGGGCGCCCGCCGCCGCCAGCATCATCTCCGTGTTGACGGTGCGCGACTGGGCGTCGAGCAGGCCGCGGAAGACGCCGGGGAAGACCAGGACGTTGTTGATCTGGTTCGGGAAGTCCGAGCGTCCGGTGGCCACAACTGCCGCCGTCTGGCGGGCGATTGCGGGCTCGACCTCGGGGTCGGGGTTCGCGAGCGCGAACACGATGGCGTCGTCGGCCATGGCCGCGACGTCGTCGCCGTTCAGGACGTTCGGAGCCGACACGCCGATGAAGACGTCGGCGTCGACGACCGCTTCCTTGAGGGTGCCGCGGGCGCCCTCGGGGTTGGTGTTGTCGGCGATCCAGCGCAGCGGCGAGTCCGGCGCGGCGTCCACGAGGTCCTCGCGGTCGGCGTGCACGACGCCGTGGATGTCGGCGACGACGGCGTGCTTGACGCCCGCCGCGATGAGCAGCTTGAGGATGGCCGTACCGGCCGCGCCCGCGCCGGACATGACGACGCGTACGTCGCCGATTCCCTTGCCGACCACGCGAAGTGCGTTGGTCAGCGCGGCGAGCACGACGATCGCGGTGCCGTGCTGGTCGTCGTGGAAGACGGGGATGTCGAGGGCCTCGCGCAGGCGGGCCTCGATCTCGAAGCAGCGCGGCGCCGAGATGTCCTCGAGGTTGATGCCCGCGAAGCCGGGGGCGATGGCCTTGACGATCTCGACGATGGCGTCGGTGTCCTGGGTGTCCAGGCAGAGCGGCCAGGCGTCGATGCCGGCGAAGCGCTTGAAGAGGGCCGCCTTGCCCTCCATGACGGGGAGCGCGGCTTTCGGGCCGATGTTCCCCAGGCCAAGAACGGCTGAACCGTCCGTTACGACCGCAACGGAGTTGCGCTTGATGGTGAGGCGGCGCGCGTCCTCGGGGTTCTCGGCGATCGCCATGCACACGCGGGCCACGCCCGGGGTGTAGATCATGGAGAGGTCGTCACGGTTCCTGATGGGGTGCTTGGACGCCATCTCGATCTTGCCGCCGAGGTGCATCAGGAACGTACGGTCGGAGACCTTGCCGACGTTCACGCCCTCGATGGTGCGCAGCTGCTCGACGATCTCGTCGGCGTGCGTCGTGGACGTCGCCGCGATCGTGACGTCGATCCGGAGTGCCTCATGACCGGAAGCCGTGACATCGAGGCCGGTCACCGAGCCTCCGTGGGACTCGACGGCCGTGGTGATCTGGGAGACCGCGGTGCCGCTCGCGGGCACCTCCAACCGGACCGTGTTCGAGTAGGAGACGCTGGGCGCCGTTGCCATGGCCGACTTCCTCTGCTTTCACCGTGTAGCTCTTGCCGTCCGATCGTCGCACCTACCACTGAGTACGTGGTAGCCGCCCCGGATTGCGAACGTTTCGTTCACGAGGTTTTCGGAAACTTGTTTCCACCATACGAGAAGTCGCGAAGTGCCGGTAGGGGGAAGGAGCAACAGGGTGCGGGAAACGGAAAGAGGTCCTCGTCACTGGGTGACGAGGACCTCTCCTACGTTCATGACACCGACCCGCCATGCTCGCCTCGCGGCAAGTGGTCGCTCGTAGCGACGAAGGTTGGGCCCGGGGGCTTGGATCGGGCCGGTGCCACGTCAACGGTAACAAACGATCCCCGCAAGGCAATTCCCGTCACGGAAAGTCCTTCGCGGATCGCTGACGGATCACCGATGGATCACTCCCGGAGCAGGTCCGGCACCCCGTCCGCGTCCGGCTCGTCGCGCTCGCCCGACAGGACCGTGAGCTGCTGGGTCGCGCGCGTCAGCGCCACGTACAGGACGCGCAGGCCCGCCGGGGACTCGTCCGCGATCTCCGCCGGCGAGACGACGACCGTCGCGTCGTACTCCAGACCCTTGGCCTCCAAACTGCCGAGCGCGACCACCCGTTCGCCGAGCCCGGCGAGCCAACGTGCGGCCTGCTCGCGCCTGTTCATCGCCACGACGACGCCCACCGTGCCGTCGACCTGGTCGAGGAGGCGCGCCGCCTCGTCCCGCACGGACCTGCCGAGGTCTCCGTCGCGTACGACGGCACTGTGTCCATTGTTCGCCGTCGCAAAACGCGGCTCCACACCGGTGGACCGGACGGCCGACGGCGACTCGGAGCCGGGCATCGCGAGGGCGAGGACCTTGGCGGCGAGTTCGGCGATCTCGGCGGGGTTGCGGTAGTTGACCGTGAGCGTGAAGCGGCGGCGCGGGCGGGTGCCGAGCGCCTCGTCACGGGCCTCGGCCGCCTCGTCCGGGTCGGACCAGGAGGACTGGGCCGGGTCGCCGACGACCGTCCACGTGGCGTGCCGGCCGCGGCGGCCCACCATCCGCCACTGCATGGGGGTGAGGTCCTGCGCCTCGTCGACGATGACGTGCGCGTACTCGGTGCGTTCCGCCGCGAGCCGTTCGGCGCGCTCCCGCTGGGACTCCTCGCGCTGCGGCATCAGCTCGTCGAGTCCTGTGAGCAGGTCGAGGGGGTCCAGATCCTTCTTCTTACGTGGCCTGTGCGGCGTACCGAGAATCGCCTGGAGCTCGTCGAGGAGCGCCACGTCGTGCACGGAGAGCGCGTCGCGCCTGAGGGAGCGGGCGACCTTGCGGACCTCGCCGGGGTTCAGGACGCGGCGGGCCCAGCGGCCGAGGCGCCGCTCGTCGCTCATCGCGGAGAGCACCGTGCGCGGGGTGAGCTCGGGCCACCAGGCGTCGAGGAAGCGGATGAAGTCGTCCTCGGACGTGATGTCGTCGTCGAAGGACGAGCGGAGTTCGGCGGCGAGCTCCGGGTCGCTGTGCCGGCCCGCGGCGCCGGACTGGGACCAGAGGGCGTCCAGGAGGAGCTTTCTCGCTCGGGGGCGCAGGAGGTTGACGGGTGCGGTGCCGCCGAGGGCGTTGCGGCGGATGCGGGTCAGTTGCTCGGCCTCCAGCTCCAGGCGGCGGCCGAAGGCGACGACTCGGAGGCGGGTGGGCGTCTCGGCGGGGGCCTTGGGCTCGGTCTCTTCCTCCTCGCCGAAGCTGAGCTGCTCCGGTTCGGTGGGGGTGCTCACCGTTGCAGTGTGCGGGTCCGCTGTGCCCACCCGTTCCGCCCTTGCGGAACGCCTGCCCACAGCGGTGGCGGCTGTGCCTTCCAGTGCCCCTCGCGCCGCCCTCCGCAGAACGTGCAGCATCCGCGAGGAGCCCTTGACCCTTGCCACCGCCGGGGAGTCGTAGACCGTGGCCTCCGCGCCCGACTCGTCGGCCAGGGAGCCCACCGCGCGGATCGCGACCTGGCCCTCCTCGCCCAGCGACGGAAGGACTCCCTCCGTGTACGCCACGAGCAGCGGGGTCGGCGAGACGATGAGGATGCCGCCCGCGTACCGGCGGCGGTCCTGGTAGAGGAGGTACGCCGCGCGGTGCAGCGCCACGGCGGTCTTGCCGGTGCCGGGGCCGCCCTCCACATACGTCACCGACGCGGCGGGCGCGCGGATCACCATGTCCTGCTCGGCCTGGATCGACGCCACGATGTCCCGCATGGTGTGGCTGCGGGCCTGGCCGAGCGCAGCCATCAGGGCGCCGTCGCCGATGACGGGCAGCTCATTGCCGTTCAGGGTCGCCTTGAGCTCGGGGCGCATCAGGTCGTCCTCGACGCCGAGGACCTCGCGGCCCTTGGAGCGGATGACCCGACGGCGTACGACACGGCCCGGGTCGACCGGCGTCGAGCGGTAGAACGGCGCGGCGGCCGGGGCCCGCCAGTCGATGACGAGCGGGGAGTAGTCCGCGTCCAGGACGCCGATGCGGCCGATGTGCAGGGTCTCGGCGATCTCGGCGGTGTTGTTCGCCGAGACCGCGTCCTCGGCGGGCTCGACCGATGTGTACGCGCCGTCCGGGCCCTTCTTGCCGTCCTTGCCGAGCAGCAGGTCGATGCGCCCGAAGAGGAAGTCCTCGAACTCGTTGTTGAGCCGGTTGAGATGGACGCCCGCGCGGAAGACCTGCGCGTCCCGCTCGGCCAGCGCGCCCGGCGTGCCGACCTGGGAGCGCTTGGCAGCGTCGTTCATCAGGAACTCGGCCTCGTGGATCTTCTCCTCGAGACGCCGGTAGACCTGGTCGAGATGTTCCTGTTCGACGCTGATCTCGCGGTCGCGTACGTCGGCCACCGAGGCCCCTTTCCTGCGTGCAGCTGCTCTGTCGAGCAGCCGTCTACCGTACGCGAAAAGGGGCCCCGATGTGCACTTCTCCTACGCGACGATCACGATCAGGGCGAGTCCGTCTGCGACAGGATGACGGACCAGAGAGTGCCGGCTTCGAATTCCTCGCTCGGGGGTTCGTCGACCACGTAGATGTCGGCCCTGGTCGTGGTCTCGCGAAAGTACCGGAATCCGCCCAGTGAGGGGTCCTTGACTTCCTCGAGGTTCCCGCCCTGCTCGCGCAGCGCATCGTGGAACGCGTCAAAGCGGGTGCGGGGCGCGAAAGGACCGTAGGCCTGCTCCAGCGGTGCCGGGACGATTCCTTGGATGCCGCGGGCCAGGCGGTGGACCTGGATCGATGCCGTCACGGATTGCCAGTGGCCGCCGCTCCTGATGAAGGCGAGCTCGACGAGTGCGTAGTCCCGGCGCATGTCCTTCTTGTGCACGTCGTCCAGGAAGTCCCCGCCAAGTGCCGCCTCCCAGGCCTCCGGTGGCGTGCCGAGTGGAGTGTCGAGCACCCGGTTCCGCGTCACCGCGGACACGTAGAAATCGATGTCGGTCATCAAGCTCACTCTGCCTTGTTCATTTTCTCCAGGGCCTTGATGATGAAGTGGATCTCCGCCGCCCTGTTCTTGGCTGTCCCGTACTCTCCGCGGTTCATGCTGTCACGTGCCGACGACGCCTTGGCGATGATGTCGTCGCGGAGGCTTCTGTTCGAGTGGATCTCGTCCAGGACCTTCTGCACTTCCTTTTCGCTGGCTGTTCCCTTGGAGAGCCGGATCGGCTTGGCGCTGATTCCTCCCTTGTCGTTGGGGAAGATCTGCACCTCGTTGTCGCCGATGTGGATATGCGCTCCCTTGTTCCCCCAGTCCCGGTACGCCACGGAAGCGTGGATCTTGTACGGGGCCAGGCCGAGCGGATCGCTCCAGGTGTGCGGGTTGCCGACATACGTGGCCGCATTGGGCGCGGGGTCCAGGCCGAGCGGGTCCGGCGTGAGGTAGCGGGCTATCTCCGGGGCGTAGTAGCGGAAATAGTTGTAGTGCAGGCCGGACTCGGGGTCGAAGTACTGGCCGGGAAAGCGGAGTGGTGTGTACGTGACGCTGTCGGCCGCCCAGGCGGTCGCGCCCCACAAGGTGGAGCGCATGCGCCAGGCGACCTCGCCGTCCTCGTCCACGAGTTCCGTCGGGGTGCCGACGAGGTCGGTGACGATGGCGTAGAAGCGGGTGTCGACCTCCTCCTGAGCGGCGTCATCGACGGGTGTCACGGATATCCGCTCGGTCTGGGTCAGCGGACGCTCTGCCTCGTCCCCGTGGTCCCAGGTGAGCGTGACCTCGCCGGGCAGCCGACCACCACGGGTGGTCTGCTCGCAAACGGTGGTGCCGTCCCAGACGAAGTCGACGCGTTCGGCCACGGTCGTGCCGTCTTCCGCGATCCGCTCCTTGGCGATGCGGCGCCCCAGCGGGTCGTACGTGTAGCGCCACTGTGTCCCGTCCGGCGTGATGACCGAGGTGAGCCGGTCCTCCGCGTCCCAGACGTACCGCCAGGTGTCGGGCTTACGGGAGAGGCGCGTCTTCTGGCGCAGCACGATGCGGCCCGCGGCGTCGTGCTCGTACCGGACGGCACCTGCTCGCAGGACCCTCGTTCCGGCGTACTCGCGCCGGCCCTGTGCCTCCGCGTCGGGGTGGGCCGCCGGCCAGGAGGCCTCCGTCTGATTGCCTGCCATGTCGTACGCATACGTCTCGCGCCACTCCGGGGCCCGGACTCCCGTGACGCGTCCGGCCTCGTCGAGTTCGAAGTTCCGTGCGCCACCGGCCAGTTCCTCGACACCCGTCAGACAGCCGTCCACGCGGTACCGGTACGCGCGTTCCTGAATCCGGTGCCCTTGGGGGCCCGCGAGGGTCTGGGTCCGCAGGCGGCCCAGGCCGTCGTACGCGTGAGTGAGGGTGAGATGGTCACCTATGTGGCGGGCGGTCTCGTGGCCTGCCGCATCGTGCTCGAAGCGCAGGCTCCGCCCGGCCGTCACCAGCTCGGTGCGGCGCCCCGCCGCGTCGTACGCCCAGGTGCTCACCGCACCGGAGGGCGTCCTGCGGCCCGTGCGGCGGCCGAGCTCGTCGTAGGTGTGGCTCAGCTCCCGGCTCGGGGATGTGCCCGAGGCGATCGTCTCCGAGCGCAGCAGGCCGTGCTCGTCCCAGAGCCACTCGACCACCGCGTCCGGCGCGGCCGCGCGCAGCATGCGGCCCGCCACGTCGTACGAGAAGTCCGTGATCTGCCCTGCGACGTCCTTCCGTGTGACCTGTCCGAGCGCGTCGCGACAGTAGCGGACAGTCTCGCCGAGCTGAGTCGTGCGCCGCGTCAACCGGCCTGCCCCGTCATGCGCGTAGCGCTGCACATGCCCGTCGAAGTCCGACTCCTCGACCAGGCGTCCCCCGGCGTCGTACGCGTAATTCCACGTCAGTCCCTGGGGGTTGGTGACCGTGGTGAGCCTGAGTTCGGTGTCGTGGCTGAACTCGTGGCGCACGCCATCGACATCGATGCGTGCCGACATGAGGTCGAAGTATCCGTACTCGAAGCGCGAGACACCGCCGTTCGCGTCCGTGTGCCGCGTGCAGTTGTCCTCGCTGTCGTAGGACCAGGTCTCCTCCGAACCGTCCGCGGCGATACGGCGGGCGGGCAGACCGGCGACGGTCCACTCCGTCCGGGTCTGCGCACCCGAAGGGTCCGTCAGCACGGCGAGTCGGCCGAACGCGTCGCGTTCGTAGGTGCTCACCGCGCCCAGCGGGTCCGTCACCTCAATGGGCAGACCCGCCTTGTCGTTGCGGATGCGTGTGCTGTGCCCGAGGGCGTCGGTGACCGCCGTGAGACCGCCGGTCCCGTCGTAGGAGAAGCGCGTGGTGCGGCCGGCGGGGTCGGTGGCGCTCACGAAATTGCCGGACGCGTCGTACTCCCTGGCCCAGCGCGATCCGTCCGGCTCGGTCACCAGCGTGGGAAGACCCGACTCGTCGTACTCGTAGGCGAGGTGACTGCCATCGGGGCGCAGCACGCGCGTCACGCGCCCGTGTTCGTCGTACGTGTACCGCTGCGTGTTCCCCAACGCGTCGACCTTCGCGGTGAGTTGGAGTTCTTCGTCCCACTCCTGCAGCGTGACGTGGCCGAGCGGGTCGGTCTCGCGGATGAGGCGGTACGACTCGTTGTGCTCGTAGACGCGGACGTGTCCGAGGGAGTCCGTCACCCGCGTGGTGCGTGTGGCGTCCTCGTAGTCGAGCGTCGAGGCGAGCGCGTCGCCGGTGCCGCCGGTCGCGATCACCCGGCCCTGCTCGTCGTAGACGTACCAGTACGTGGTGTCGTTGCGGTCGGTCCACGAGGTGATCCGGCCGTCCGCGTCGTAGGTGTAACGCATCGGCAGGTCCGAGGAGTTGAACTCCTCCACCAGGTTCCCGGCCTCGTCGTAGCCGAAGGTGATCAGGGTTGTGCCGGGCTCGTTCGGGGCGGCCGGGTCGAGGAGGCGCAACCCCGTGATGCGGTCGAGCGTCTCGTGGCGGTCGAGCGCGATGTGGTAGCCGCCGGAGTGGACGACCGCGCGGGGCAGGTCGCCCACCTCCGCGTCGTATCGGAGGGTGACGCGGTTGCCGTTGCGGTCCTGCACATACTGCAGCGGCAGGTCCACCGCCTCGCCTTCGGCGGCGGGCACGGGGCTGTGGAAGACGCGTATGTGGCCGGTGTCGGGATCACTCACCCGCAGCGCGCCGTCAACCTCGTCGTCCCACGCCAGCGTCAGCCGCGAGCCCGGCGTCTCCGCACGCACCGGCCCGCCCGCCCCACTGGCCTCCGGATCGGGCAGCGGGAAGCACAGCCGCGAACCGTCCTCGGCCACGAACACCACGCCCTCGGCATCCACCTGGACGCGCTGGTCGAGCGTGGAGGCCCACGACGGACCGAACCAACCCCCGTACCGGTAGCAGGAGATGTGTGTGCGCTCCAGAATCAGCGGCAGCACACCCGGCAACTCGGCATCCGTGCGCGACAGCGCCATGTCCCCGGTCGCCACGTCGATGGGGTCGCGGACGAACTTCTTGAGCGCGTTCTGCACCGAGGCCGGCAGCTTGTCCCACCCCGGCCGCGCCTGCAACCGCGCCAGCGACGAACAGTTCAGCTTCATGGCGCTGCGCAGCTTGGCCAGGTCCTTGGGCTTGAGCTTGCCCAGGCCCTTGCCGAGGAGTTTGCCCAGGCCGCCGATGCCCACCCCGAGCGCGGCTCCCAGCGCCAGCGTCTCGGCCAGCTTGCCCGGGTCCTTGAAGGTGGCCGGGTCCTGCAACAGGGCATCCAGCGCCGCGTACTTGGCGCCCTGCCCGGCCAGCTTGCCGACCTTCGCGATCGACTTGATGTCCTTGAGCGCCTTCAGCGCCCGCGACAGACCGCGGATGACTTCGAGCACCGCCCGGATCGTGCGCCCCATCGCCGTGCCCGCGCGCTCGATCCGGCCGATCAACGCCATCGCCTTCGCGAACCGCGCGCCCGCCGCCAGGCTGCCGACCACCGCGCTGGCGCCGCCCGTCAGGACCGACAGCGCCAGACCCGCCATCTCGACCTCGATGATCTCGAGGATGATGACGTTGAGCTCGGTCAGCAGCTCGTGCGCCTCGTCCGCGAACGTGTCCAGCGCGTCCGCGCCGTCCCGCAGCGAGTCCGCCATCGTCGACGCCTGCGTGCGGGTCTTCCCGGCCCGCTTGGTGAAGGCCCTGGCGGTCTCGCCCTCCCAGGTCATGTCCTTCAGCGCATGCTCGGCCTCCTTCACCGTGGCATCGATCGCCTTGGCCAGGGCCCGCCACTTCTTGGCGATCTCCCGCACACCGTCCGGGTCCACCGCCGGGTCGGAGATCCCCAGGAACTCCATCATGCTGGCCATGCTGTCGCCGGCCATGTGGTTGAACTTGTTGATGTAGTGCAAAGGGTTGAGGTCGACCACGGGGCTCAGCCCTGCTTCTTGCCGCGCGTGGCAGCCTCGATCATGAGGTCCAGCACATCGAAGGCCTCGGACAGGTCCGTCATCAGCTTCGCCTCGCCGTGCCACTCACCGACCAGGTCCTTCGCCAGCTTGGACAGGGTGTCCATGCCCTCGCGCACATCATCCGTCGCGCTCATCAGCGCACCCAGCGCGCCCAGCGCCGACAGATCGTGCGACGCCGCCTTGAAATCACTCAACGGCTTGGCGATGTGATGCGGCGCCTTGCGCAGCAGCGGCGCCGCCTTCGCTATCGACTCCGAATCCTTGCCCAGGTCGCTCATGGCCACCCGCCCCCGTTCACTTGCTGATACTTCAACGGAGATCATCGCCCGCGCCCGTGGTACTCGTCCACTTCTTCGGGTGGGAGGCAGCCGACTACGCGTCCACCTCCACCAGACGCTTGCCGTCGAAGGTGGTCACCTCGAAGTGGTCGATGTCGTTCCGGTCCATCGCGGCGCCGCCGTGGACGTACAGCGGATTGCGCGCCCACTTGTTCGAGCTGTCCTCGATGCCGTAGCCCCACTTCGGGACGGACCAGGAGGTGACCGTCTCCTTCTCGCCGTTCTTGCCGACCGCGACCAGCGAGCACTTGAGCGGGCCCTTCACGTTCTTCAGCTCAAGGACGGCGTGCGTGCCCCAGGCCTTCTTCTCCGTGCCGACCGTGGCGCTGACCTTGGTCGTCGGATCGGTGGCCTTGATCTTGTCGTCCATGTGGTTGAAGAAGGCGTCCTCGGCGGGGCTCGTGGGGTGCGGATCGCCCGCCACGTCCTTCGTACCGCCGCCGTCGTCGCTCACCGCCAGGACCGTGAGCGGACCGCCGATGATCAGCGCCGCGGCGGCCGCCACCAGGTAGAAGCCGCGCCTGCGCTTCTGCTCGCGCTTGACCGCGACCTCGTCCACGAGCCGGTCCGCGAGGCGCGGGCTCGGCCGGGCGGCGAGCTGTTCGCCGATCTCCGGCACGGGGCGTACGCCGCGGGCGCCGGGGAAGTCGGCGAGCGCGGCCAGCATCGGCTCCATGCCGGAGAGCTCCTCCAGCTGGCGCGCGCAGAACTCGCAGCCCGCGAGATGCGCCTCGAAGGCGGTCGCCTCCGCGTCGTCCAGGATGCCGAGGGCGTAGGCACCGACGGTCTCGTGCACATCGGGAGCGCCGTGCCCGCCTGCCGACTCGTACGGGAACTCGTTCATGCCGTCACCCCCCGCTCCTCCAGCGCAAGCTTCATCGAGCGCAGCGCGTAGAACACCCGCGAACGCACCGTTCCACTGGGTATACCCAGCGTCTCAGCCGCCTCATTGACCGTACGCCCTTTGAAGTAGGTCTCGACAAGTACCTCCCGGTGTGCGGGAGTCAGGTCCTCGAGCGCGTCCGAGAGAGTCATCAGCCACAGCGCCTTATCGATCTCGTCCTCCGCGGGGATGACCTCCAGCGGTGAGGGATCGACCTCCTGCGGCCGGGCCTGCCGGCTGCGGTGGCCATCGATGACGATGCGCCGGGCGACCGTCACCAGCCAGGGGCGTACCGAACCGGTCGCTCGGTTGAGCTGACCGGCGTTCTTCCAGGCACGTATGAGCGTTTCCTGTACGACATCTTCGGCGCGCTGCCGGTCTCCTGCCACAAGTCGGAGCACATAGGCGAGAAGTGGACCCGCGTGCTCGCGGTAGAGCGCGCGCATCAACTCCTCGTCGGGTCCGCCACGTTGGACCAGGCGATGTCGGTGCGGTCGTCCCTGCGGGCGCTCATCGGCCACGGCGGAATCCTTGCGCACGTCTGCCTCCGGTGTCCGCACTTCGTCGGGCTCGTCTTGACTGGCTCACCCGGGATGTACGTGTGAAGCGGGGCAGGTGTTCAACCGCGTCACGAACTTTTCTGATCACGCCTTGCGAAGCTCTCGCGAAGCTCTTCCGATCACGCCCGCGCGAGTGCCGCGCGGCGCCGGTGTCTGGCCACCCGCTCGCGGTTGCCGCACACCTCGCTGGAACACCAGCGGCGGCGGCGCCCGCGTGATGTGTCCAGGTACACGATGGGGCAGTTGTCGCCCTCGCACTGGCGGAGCAGGGCGCGCGCCGCGGGATCGGTGAGCAGGTCGACGGTGTCGCGTGCGACCGCCGCGAGGAGTGCCGCGCAGCCCGGGTCACCGTTCAGGACGCGGGCGAGGGAGCCGTCGGGGCGCCGGATCGCGCGGGCGGACGGCGGGGCCGCCGCGGCGAACGCGTTGACCCGGGCGAGCGCGCCGTCGGCGGACCGCCCTTCCAGTTCTCCGCGTACCAACTGCCCGATGTTTCCCCGCAGTTCACGGAACGCGATGAGCCAGCCGGGGCCCGCGCCCGGCAGCGCCGTACGGTCGGGGACGAGCCCGGCGCCCGCGAGCCAGGCGCGCAGCCGGTCCACCGAGTCGAGCCGCTCCGTCGGATGGGTCGTCGCCACGAGATCCAGACAGCTCCGCCCGGAGTCGAATCGCAGCTCGTAGGTGGCCGGGTCCATGCCCAACGCCATGCGCCTGTCACCGCCTTGTGGGGTTACCGGTGAGTGCTCCCCCTACAGTGCCTCGCCCAGGGCGGGCACGGAACCCCTGCCACCGGGCGCGGGGTGAGACGCCCGCTTATGGGGGTGCGCTTCGTGGCGATGGCCGGGCGGCTGCCCGGCCGGTTGACTTGATCCCATGAAAGACAAAAGTCGTGAGACGAACAATCTGGGACAGGGCGCCGCCGGGGCCGTTCTCGGGGCCGCCATCGTCACGATGGGCCTGATCTCCGGAACCTTCTACATCTTCTCCTGCGGCGTCATGCCCGGCCTCGGACGCAGCGACGACCGCGTCTTCATCGAAGTTATGCAGAACATGAACGACGCGTTCAACAATCCGGTGTTCTTCGCGAGCTTCATGGGGGCGCTGCTCTTCACGGCGGTCTCCGCGTGGCAGCTGCGCGGCACGAGCGCGTTCCGGTGGGTCCTCGCGGCGCTCGTCCTCTACCTCGTGCCTTCGCGGTCACGTCGGTCGTGAACGTGCCGTTGAACGACGAGCTCGCGGACGCGGGCGATCCGGCGAAGATCGCCGATCCGGCCGCGGTGCGCGAGAAGTTCGAGGACGCGTGGCTGGCCTGGAACGTCGTGCGGACGCTGGTCTCCACCGTCGCGATCGGCCTGCTCGCGCGGGCGCTGGTGCTCTTCGGCCGGGACAACAGGGCCCGTCAGTCGGCGTACTTGGACCCGGCAGCCGGATCCAGCGCCAGCCGGTAGCCCCGCTTGACGACCGTCTGGACCAGCTTCGGGGCGCCGAGCGCCGTGCGCAGCCTGGCCATCGCCGTCTCCACCGCGTGCTCGTCGCGCCCGGCACCGGGCAGCGCGCGAAGGAGTTCGGCGCGGCCGACCACCCACCCCGGGCGGCGGGACAGCGCCCGCAGCAGCGACATGCCGGCCGGCGGCACCGGACGCAGCTCGTCGTCGACCAGGACGGCATGGCCGCGGATCTCTATGCGGTGCCCCGCGATGGGCAACGTACGGGCGCGGGAAGGCAGTTCCTGGCACAGGATCTGTACGAGGGGGCCGAGCCGGAAGCGTTCGGGCTGCACGGTGTCCACCCCGCGCGCCTGCAACGGCAGTGCGGTGACCGGGCCGACGCAGGCGGGCAGCACGTCGTGCTGGAGGGCGGCGAAGAGCTCGATGGACATGCCACGCTCCTCGGCGCGGGCGAGCAGGGACGCGGCGGCGGGCGCGCTGGTGAAGGTCAGGGCGTCGACACCGCGGGCGACGGTGGCGTCGAGCAGCCGGTCGACGGGCCCGAGGTCCTCCGGCGGCATCCACCGGTAGACGGGCACCACGACGACGTCCGCTCCCCCGGCCCGCAGGGACTCCACGAAGCCGGGCAACGGTTCGCCGTGCAGCTGGAGCGCGATGCGCCGCCCGTCGACGCCTTCGCCGAGCAGCCGGTCGAGCACCTCCGCCATGGACTCGGACGAGGGCGACCACTCCTCCGTGAGCCCGGCGGCACGGATGGCGCCTTTGACCTTGGGCCCGCGGGCAAGCAGTTCGACGCCCCGCAAACACTGGAGCAGCGCATCGCCGAAGCCCCACCCGTCGGCCGCCTCGACCCACCCCCGGAACCCGATGGCGGTGGTGGCGACCACGACATCGGGAGCGTGGTCGATCAACTCCTTGGTGGCGGTGAGGAGCTCGCTGTCGTCTGCGAGCGGGACGATGCGCAGCGCCGGCGCGTGCAGGACGGTGGCGCCGCGCCGCTGGAGCAGCGCGCCGAGCTCGTCGGCGCGCCGGGCGGCGGTGACGCCGACGGTGAATCCGGCGAGGGGGCCGTTCTGCTGGCTCGCGTGCATGGCTGCTCTCGTCCCGCTAGTACCGCATGGTGTGGTGCTCCGTGCTCCGGAGCCGCTTCGTATCCGGTCCGGGGTTGAACGAGACTGCCAAGGGCCCGTGACAACCCCGGATCACCACGATGTCGTACGTGTTACGCCAGGCTACGGCCGGGCTTCGCTCAGACTTCCGCGTACGTGAGCTGGGGCTTCGCCTCGGCGTGCTGCTCGGCCGCCTCGGGGGCAGCGGCGCGGCGAAGGTATACGGCCCAGGTGACGCAGAAGCACGCCGCGTAGAAGACCAGGAAGGCGACGAAGGCCCCCGTCCCCGACCCGACCGCTTGGAAGGACTGCCGGAAGGCGAGGTTGATCCCGAGCCCGCCGAGCGCGCCGACGGCTCCGATGAGCCCCATCGAGGCCCCGGAGAGCCGCCGCCCGTAAGCAGCGGCTGCTTCCCCCTCAAGCCCCTTCTGGAGGGCCTTGGCCTGAAAAATGCCGGGGATCATCTTGTACGTGGACCCGTTCCCGAGCCCCGTGAGCACGAAGAGCGCGATGAACGCGCCGGTGAAGAGGGCGAGGGATTCCTGCATGGAGGCGATGACGATGACGCCGGTGGCCGCGCCCATGCCGACGAAGTTCCACAGGGTGATGCGGGCACCGCCGTACTTGTCGGCGAGCCAGCCGCCCAGCGGCCGGATCAGCGAGCCGAGCAGCGGCCCGATGAAGGTGATGGACGCGGCCTGCAGAGGCGTACGCCCGAACTGGGTCTGCAGCACGAGCCCGAAGGCGAAGCTGTACCCGATGAACGACCCGAAGGTCCCGATGTAGAGAAAGGACATGATCCAGGTGTGCGGATCGCGTACGGCTTCCTTTGCTGCCCCGGTGTCGTTCTTCACGGTCGCGAGATTGTCCATGAAGAGGGCGGCGCAGACGGCGGAGACGAGAATGAAGGGGATGTAGATCCCGAGCAGCACGCGCGGTCCGCCGTTGGCTCCGATGACGGCGAGCGCGGCGAGCTGCACGACGGGCACGCCGATGTTGCCGCCGCCGGCATTGAGCCCCAGAGCCCACCCCTTCTTCCTCAGGGGGAAGAAGGAGTTGATGTTGGTCATGCTGGAGGCGAAGTTGCCGCCGCCGACGCCGGTGAGCAGCGCACACACCATGAAGGTGGTGTAGGAGGTACCGGGCTCCATGACGATGAAGGCGGCTGTCGTCGGGACGAGGAGCGCGCTGGCCGCGATGATCGTCCAGTTGCGCCCGCCGAAGCGGGCGACGGCGAAGGTGTACGGGACGCGCACCACGGCCCCCACGAGGGTGGCCATCGACACGAGGAAGAACTTCCCGGCGGGGTCGATCCCGTACTCGGGCCCCATGAAGAGCACCATCACGGACCACAGGGTCCAGATGGAGAAGCCGATGTGCTCGGAGAGGATCGAGAACACCAGATTCCGCCGGGCGACCCGCTCCCCTTCCTCCTCCCAGAACGTGTCGTCCTCCGGGTCCCACCGCTGAATCCATGACATGACAGGCCTCCGCATCTCCACAGCTAGGGCTGATGGCCTCGAAGGTAGGGAGACCGGGTTTCAGCCCTGTGCCATGCGGTGACCGGCGGGGAACGTTGCTCTCACGTGGGGGTGGGGTGGGCGGTGAGGGGGCTTTCGCGGGGAGCCTGTGTCTGCCTGTGTCTGGATGTGTCTCGATGTGAGGCCTGGGTCAGCCGACCCAGGGCAGGACGTCGGTCCCGCCCTTGTCCCACTTCATCGTCACCTCGTCGTCGGCCTGCGTGAGGTTCGCGGCGATGAACTTGGCGTCGTCGCCGGTCCCGCACTTGAGCGCGATACGGAAGCCGGTGCCCTGCGCCTGGCCGAGCCCCATGCACAGGCCCTTGCCGCCGGCATCGATGTACGACACCGAGTTCTTGCCCTTGCCCTCGCCGGAGGTGAGCTTGGCGCCGATGGTGAGCGTCTTGTTCTCGTCGTTCTGCCACTGCCCCTCGAAGCCGGTGTCCCCGGCGGGCCGGGTCGGCTCTTCTTCTTCGAGGGGGTCTTCGGTGGCGGGGTCTTCGGTGGGCTCCTCGGTGGCGGGGTCTTCCGTTGCCGGGTCCTCGGAGGGCTCCGCCGATTCGGCCGGCTCCGAGGGGCTGGCGGAGACACTCTTCTCGGCCTTGGGCTTCTGGTCGCCGTCGTCGCCGTCACCGCTGGTGGCGAAGAAGATCCCGCCGCCGACGAGGGCGGCGACCACGACGACGGAGCCGATGATGACGCCGAGCTTCTTGCCGTTGGCGGGGCCGCCGGGAGGCGGGGGCGGCGGGTAGTTGGCGTACTGGGGGTCAGGCAGGCCGAAGGGCTGCGGTTGCTGCCCGTAGGGGCCGCCCTGCGGGGGCTGGGCGTAGGGCTCCTGCGGGGGCTGGGCGTAGGGGCCGCTCTGCGAGGGCTGGCCGTACGGCGGCTGGGCGGGCGCCCCCGCGTAAGGGTTCTGGGCATCCGGCTGCTGCGGCGGAGGCGGTGGGGCACCGTAAGGACCGGGGGGCGACCCCGGTACGGGCGGCTGGGGCTCCTGCGGGGGGCCGAAACCGTCCTGCGGCGGCTGACCGGGAGGCTGGCTCATATCGGTACGGGTCCCCCTCGCTGTCCGGCCCCTGAACAGAGCCCAGCGGAGGCCCCCTGCCCCCGCCCTACCCCAACATCCACCACGCGGCATCGGGGGCACAAGACCCACCGTGTCGGCCGCCGCCTGGATGCCTACAGATCGTCCGGCAGCACCCGGAACGCTTTGTGCTCCGTCAAGGGCAGGACCGCACGAAAGTCCCGGCGATCGAGGGTGAGGACGGCGTCCGTCTCGTACTCCTCCGCCAAAGCCACATTCACCGCGTCCGCGAGATCGAGCGAGAGCGCTGCGTACCGCGCCTGGACCCGCTGCGCCCGCAGCAGCACGGACGGCCCGGTCTCGGCGATCGCGAAGTCACCACGATCGGCGGCGCCAACGATGTCCTCCAGCATGCCGCGCGTCCGCGCAGGTCCGAGCTCGCGCCGCCCCACGTGATCCAGCTCGGCCAGGACAAGCGGTGAGAAGACCGTGAGCCCTGCCTCTTCCATGGCCTGATACGCCCGGTCGCTGGACGGATGCGCGGTGTCGAACGCGGCGAGGATCCCCGACGTGTCCGCGATGAGGATCAACCCTCGGCCCCCAGTGAACCCTGTCCCATCGACTCCCGCACGATGGAGTCGGCGCGGTCCGCGAGCGCCGGATCCCCGCTGTCGAACCGGCGCAGCCCCAGTGGCTTCGCCCGGCGCCGGTATCTCAGCGCCGCGAGATGGAGCGCCTCACGGATGATCTCGGCCTCGCTTATACCGCGCTCGGTGGCCGCTTCCTTGATGACGGTCATGTCCTCGGCGTCGGCGTAGACCATGGTCCGCTTCATCGTCATACACATATGCTACCCCCGGCATATGTTGCCTGTCCGCGCGGATATCCGCACGGCGGGGTCGATGCACCAACCCAGAACCGACGGCCAAGCCCCGTACCCCGCGTCCAGATCCAGGTGCCCACCACCCGGTACGACATCGGTGTCGAGCCCGAGCGGCACGCCGTACCGCTCGGCGGCACCACCGGGACAGTAGGGATCGTCATCGGCGGCCACGAGCCGGGTCACACCGGCAGCGCTCGCCACCTGCGCGGCGGTGGCGCGGGGCCGCGCGAAGCCCGCGACTTCCTCGTACTGCTCAAGCACGTCGCCGGAGGGCGGCGCGACCAGCAGCACCCGCTCGGCCCGGACGCCGCCACGCGCCACGGCGTGCAGCCACAACAGAACCCCAAGACTGTGACAAACGACGACCTGCTCACCGCCGAAAAGAGCCTGAAGGCGCCCCAGCCACACCTCAAGATCCGGGTCATCGGCATCCGGAAGCTGCGGATAGCTCACGCGAGCACCACGACCGGTGAGTTCACCGGCAAGCCACCGCTGCCAATGCCCTTCGGGCCGGTGGTTCTGCCACCCGTGGAGGATCAGAAAGGAGGAGCGCGAGGAGGTCGGAGTCATAACGGCGATCGTCGACGCATCGACTCACCAGGTCCAGTTAATGTTTCTGGATGGAACAGGTAAGCGGAACCTTCACGATGGACCTGCGCCGGCTCGGCGCCCTGCGCGAGCTTGACCGCAGGGGCAGCCTGGCGAAGACCGCGGAGGCACTGCACCTGACGCCCTCGGCGGTCTCGCAGCAACTGGCCGCCCTCTCCCGCGAATTGGGCGTACCCCTGATCGAGCGCCAGGGCCGCGGCGTCAGACTCACGGGCCAGGCACGGGTGGTGCTCCAGCACGCGGACGCCATAGCGGCACAGTTGGAGCGCGCGCGATCCGAGCTCGCGGCGTGGGGCCAGGGCCGACGCGGCGCCATCACCATCGGGGCCTTCTCCAGCGCGATCTCTGGCCTACTGCCTGCCGCCCTGCGACGACTCTCCGACACGCACCCCGACGTATCCATCTCGGTAGTAGAAGCCGAACCGCCCAACCTGTTCTCACAACTGGACGCGGCTGAGGTCGACTTGGCGGTGGCGGTGGACTTCGCCGAGGCACCTCCGTTCACGGACCGCCGATACATCCGCACGGACCTGCTGACCGACACCCTGGACATCGCCCTGCCCACCACGCACCGCCTGGCGCACCTCCCCCGCATCCCCCTGCGCGAACTGGCCACCGACCCCTGGATAGTCGGCGACGCCCGAAGCTGCTGCGGCGCGGTGACGCGTTCGGTCTGCGCGGCGGGAGGCTTCACCCCGGAGATCCGCCACGCGGTGAACGACTGGCAGTCCCTGGCGGCACTGGTGGAGGCAGGCGCGGGAGTGGCCCTGATCCCCCGCCTGGTCCAGCCACTGCACCGCCCCGGCCTGGCACTCCGCACCCCCGAGGGCGAACCCCCGGTGCGCCATGTCTTCGCGGCGATCCGCTCGGGCGCGGAGCAGGACCCCGTACTGACGGCAACGCTGACCCACCTGATGCAGGCGACAGCCACCCTTCATGCGACAGCTCCCGCGCACTCCGCCCCCACCCCCACCTCGAACCACAACAACTTCCCCCCACTGCCGAAGAGTTGATCTCCGAGCGGCCACCCGCCCCAAGCATCAGCACACTGCCGTACGAGGAAGAGCCCACGCCCACCATCAGAGTCGGTCGGCGGTACAGGAACCTCGAAGACCCCAGGGGGCTTGTCGAAGGGAGCGGGAATGTGCGGGCTGCTGTCCCACACCCCCACACGAAGCCGCCCGGCCCGCACGGACCGCAACCGCAGTGAGGCGGGCCCTTTCGTATGCCGATAGGCGTTGGTCACCATCTCGGACGTCAAGAGCTCGGCCACGTCGAGCAGTTCACTCATCCCGTGCCCGGTGAGCGCGGCCCGCAGGGTCATACGGGCGACGCGTGGGGCACGGGGATCGTGGGGCAGATGAAGCGCGTAGGACCAGCCTTGGGGTGGGGCTACGGTGACCATGAGTACCTCCTAGGAGGGCGGGACTTGGCTCACTCGACGGCCGCGATTCAGCGGTGGCAGTACCGCAAGGATCTATTGGGCATGCAGTGCACTTCCGGCTTATGTGCCACGGCAGTTGGAGTGACGTGAGACTCACCGTAGACCCAGAAATGGCCTATATTCCATCACTGAGCAGAAAGGGAGGCCACCGCCACTCCTGTGAGTGACACAGCCCCTCCCGCCAGCCCCTGAAGGGAATCCGATGCCGCCCAGCAAGTCACCCACCCTGCGGCAGCAGCGACTAGGCGCCGAGCTGCGGAAACTACGCGAGCGCGCAGGCCTCTCCACAGTCCAGGCAGCAGCCCTGCTGGGCGTCAACCAGTCACGGATCAGCAACATCGAGGCAGGTCGGTACGCCGTGGGCGCCGACCGCGTGCGGACCATCGCCCGCAACTACGCCTGCACCGAGGAGCCGTTGATCGTAGCCCTCGTCGGCATGACGGGCGGGCGCACCCGCGGCTGGTGGGAGGAGTACCGGGAGCAGCTCCCGAACGCCGCGCTCGACCTCGTCGAACTGGAACACCACGCCTCGGCTCTACGTGTGGCCCAAGCGCTCCACATCCCTGGGCTACTGCAGACAACCCAGCACGCCCGCGCGCTCTTCGGCGACGCGGTCCCATCTCTTCTGCCTCACGAGATCGAGCACCGACTCTCCTACAGGATCAAGCGGCAGGCGGTGCTGTACGGCGACGAGCCGCTCCCCTACACCGCACTCATCCATGAGGCCGCGCTTCACATGTGCGTGGGAGGTCCAGACATCGCGTCCGAGCAGCTCTCCCACCTCGCCGACATGAGCGAGCGCGACAACATCACGATCCTCGTCATCCCTTTCGGGCGGGGGGCTTTCCCCGGTTCGGGGCAGGGCGTCGACTACGCACACGGCCCCGTTGCCCAACTCGACACAGTGCAACTCGACACCGAGCATGGAAGTGAATTCCTCGACGCGGCAGCCCAGTTGGAGCGCTACACAATCGTCTTGGACCGACTCGAGAAGCTCGCGTTGCCCGCCGAGGAATCTCGCCGCCTCATCCGCCACACCGCCCACCGCGCCTGAAGGGACCACAACCCTCATGCCCGCCCCGCACGCACTCGCCTGGCAGAAGTCCTCCTACAGTTCCGAGGCCTCCTCCTGCGTCTACATAGCCGCCACCCCAGACGGCCGCATCTACCTCCGCGAGAGCGACGACCCCGACATCACCCTCACGACGACCCCCGACCGCCTGCACAACCTGATACGCACCCTCAAGGCCGCCCCTCAACGCCGTTGACACCGATCTCCATCGTCGGCGAGCACCACAGGGCCGTACAGCCCAGGGACGGAACTCCTCAGCACACCCCCTCGCTGTATGACGCCCACATTTGATCCGAAATACAGGGTTCGCTCTTGAGTGCGCAGACTACGAATCTGCGATGCATGCGGTATCAGCCAACCCAGTGCCCCATAGGCCGGCGCGGATCATTCGCATGAAAGCATTTGCACCTTGGCCATCGTCAGGTGCCCAAAACGCCGTCACCCTCACTGGAGTCAGAAGTGAACCGCCGTTTCCTGCCCGTTGCGGTCGCGATCACCGCAACCACCGCGCTCGTGCTGACCGGATGTGGTTCCGGCGACAGAGACGACGACTCGTCCGACAAGATCAAGGGAGCCGGAGGCGGGGACAAGGACGCTTCAGCCTCCGCCGGCGCATCGGCGAAGCCGAACGGGGCCAAGCGGCCGGAGGTCAAGCTGCCCAAGTCCTTCAAGGTCGGCTTCGAGGGCTGGACGAACAGCGATCCGAAGCTGCAGGCCATCCTGGACGACGGCAAGGAGAGGCTCCTCGCCTCCTACGCAGCGATCATCAACAAAGACCCGAAGTACAACGCCTTCACCTTCTACAGCGAGAGCGACGCGCTGCGCACCGGGACGACATGGATCAAGGGTTTCACGGACAAGAACCTGGTCCTGATCGGCAGCGGCCGCGTCTTCCAGCCGCAGCCCCGCATCAGCCCAGATGGTTCCGGCACGCTCTTCTACTGCGTCGACGAGGGCAAGGGGTCCACCAAGGACACCAAGACCGGCAAGGTCACCGCCACCCCCGCCGATGACGCCCTCGTGCTGTACCGGACGAAGCTGAGCAAGAACAAGGAGGGCATCTGGAAGACCACAATGGTCCAGACAGAGCGGGGGGCCTGCGAATGAGGAAGCCGTCCCGCCGCGCGGTGGCACTCGCCACGGCACCCCTGTTGATCACGCTGCTGACACCGTCGGCAGCCTTCGGCTGGGGGGAGGACCCCGGAGAGGGCAGCAAGCCGCCTGGCGACGACAGCGCTCAAGGCACAGCCAGCGGCCCGGAACTGGGGGCGGAGGTCACCCGCTCTCGCATCGTCGTCAAGCAGTCGGGCGGCGGCACGGCCAAGCCATCGGCCGGAGGGCTCACCGCCGTCGACCCGAACTGGAAGCCCCCAGCCTGCTGGTACGAACCGCTCGCGACGCCGCAGCAGCTCAAGGACGCCACAGAGAAGCTGAAGAAGGGCGACTTGCTCTCGGTCAACTTCGGCCGCCGCTGGGGCAAGGACCTGCTCGTCGACGCGTTCGACAAAGGCGATCCGACCTTCACCGACACACCCACCAAGAACTACAACGTGGGCAAGAAGGGCATGTTCTGGCGTGCGGTGGCCCGCAAGGACCGCGCGAACGACCCCGAAATCCTGGACTGCTCGAAGAACATGTTCTGGCAGGACGGCGACACTGTCCCCAAGGACCCGAACGCCCCCACCCCCGAGGTGCTGGCCGCCTACGCCTACGACAAGATCCGCGTCCCGGACACCGAGATCGAGCTGAAGCCGCAGGGCAAGTCGACGGTGAACCTGCCCACTTGGGTGTGGCTGGACAAGGCGGTCTTCAAGGACGTCACGGTGCGCGCCGAGCTCCCAAACACCCCGCTGTACGCGGTGACGACCGCGAAGCCGGTGGCCCTGCACCTGGAACCGGGCACCCAGGACGCGAAGACCTTCCCCGCCTCCGGCGACTGCCCGGTCAACGAGGACGGCTCGATCGGCAGTCCGTACACCAAGGGCGCGTCGAAGCAGGACCCTCCTTGCGGCATCGCGTACGAACGAGCAACGAGCGGCGAGCCGTACCAGTTGAAGGCCTCCGTCACCTGGGAGATCTCCTGGAAGGGAACAGGTGGCGCGAAGGGCGACCTGCCCAACGGCTCCTTCGAGACCACCCAGAACATGAACGTCCAGGAGATCCAGTCCATCAACCGATAGACGACGGCACAAGCAAGACGGGGAGAGAGGCATGGCGGGCCACAGGCCGCGGGATTGGCACGTCCTGGACTTAGACAAGGATCCGACTCCGGGTGATCCGGACCGGGTTCGCAGCCTCGCCAAGAACCTGCACGACTTCTCCGACGATGTCGGCAGGGTGCTGCGCGACATCAAGGGGATGGCGGGCGAGGACGCGATCCTGAAGTGGGCGGGCAAGACCGCGGACGCCTTCACCGAGCAGTTCGAGGACGCGCCGAGCAAGCTGAAGAAGCTCAAGAAGAGCTACGAGATGGCCGGCGACGCCCTGTCCGCGTACTGGCCGGACCTGGAGCGCGCCCAGACCCTGGCCGACAAGGCGCTGGTCAAGGGCCGTGAGGCGAGAGCCGACCTGTCCTCCGCCAAGTCCAAGCTGTCCTCGGCGAATTCGTGGGTGGAGCGGGCGGGCAAGGAAGCCGACAAGTACAAGGACGACAAGGGCTCGGGCAAGAAGGACGTGCCCGAGCCGGACCCGGACAAGGTCAAGGCCGCCACCCGCAACGCCACCTCGGCCGAGAAGGCCCAGACCACCGCCAAGGGCGATGTCACCTCCGCGCAGAGCGCGCTGGATGCGGCGAAGAAGATGGCCGAGGACGCGCGCAAGATGCGCCAGGACGCCGCCGGTACCGCGAAGCGGAAGATCGACGAGGCCTCCGACGCGGGCATTCAGAACCGCAAGTGGTGGGAGGAGATCGGCGACTGGGTCTCCGACAACTGGGACACCATCGTCGAGATCTGCAAGGTCGTCGTCGCCGTCGTGGGCGTCATCGCGATGATCGTGGGCGGGCCCATACTCGCCGCCATCGTCGTCGTGGCCGCCGTCATCGTCTTGGCCGACACCCTCAATAAATACGCAAAAGGCCAAGCAGGCCTACTAGATGTCGCGTTCGCTGCCCTGGACTGCATACCCGGCATGAAGGGCCTTACCACTCTCGGCGGCCTCGCCAAGGGCATGAAGGCCCTCGCCAAGGGGGGCCTCAAGGGCATGGCCAAGGGCCTCGGCAAGCGCCTGAAGGGCCTAGGCCGCAAGAGTGTCAACGATTCACCAACCGGTTCAAGCCGCCCCAAAGACAGCGTCTGCTCGAACGGCACAGACCCAATCGACCTCGCCACCGGCAAGATGTACCTGCCGCAGACCGACATCACCCTGCCGGGCACGCTGCCACTGCTTTTCAGGCGCCGCGTCGAGTCCGGGTACGAGTTGGGCCACTGGTTCGGCCCCTCATGGGCGTCAACTGCCGACCAACGCCTGGAATTCGACTCCGAGGGCGTCATCTTCGTACACGAAGAGGGCCTGATCCTCGCGTACCCGACGCCTGCCGGTCCAGGCACTCCGGTCCTCCCCAGCCATGGCCCGCGCTGGCCACTGCTGCAGACCGGCGACACCACCTTCACGATCACCGAGCCCGCTACCCGCCAGACCCGTCACTTCACCCGACACGACGACGATGTCGCACTGCTCGAGCGGATCGAGGACCGCAACAGCAACACGATCACGTTCGCGTACGACGCCGAGGGCGCGCCTACGGACATCGTGCACAGCGGCGGCTACCACCTCAAGATCACCACCGAGGATGAACGGATCACCGCCCTCCACCTAGCGGGCGCGGCCCCGGACGGCAGCGACCAGGAGTTGTTCCACTACAGATACACCCTTGGCAACCTCACCGACGTCATCAACTCTTCAGGCACACCCCTGCAGTTCACTTATGACGCCGCGAACCGCATCACCTCATGGACCGACACCAACGGCCACAGCTACCGCTACGAGTACGACGCCCAGGATCGCTGCGTCGCTGAGGGCAGTCCCGAAGGCCATATGGCCTTGCGACTCAGCTACGACGACACCGACCCTGCCACCGGGCACAAGGTCACGACGACCACCACAGGCGAGGGCAACACCCGCCGATTCGTCATCAACGACACGCACCAACTCATCGCGGAGACCGATCCGCTCGGAGCAGTTACGTGCTACGAACGGGACCTCTACGACCGACTACTGTCTGAAACCGATCCGCTCGGCCGCACCACCGCCTTCCGGTACGACGAGGCCGGGAATCTCACCACGGTCATCCGCCCCGACGGCAGCGAGGCCCACTCCAAGTACAACGAACTTGGACTTCCCGTCGAGGTCGTCAACGTGGACGGGGACACGTGGCATCAAGCCTTCGACGACCGCGGCAACCGCACACAGATCACCGACCCCGCTGGAGCCACCACCTGTTTCACCTACGGCGAGGCCGGCCACCTCACCGCGATCACCGACGCACTGGGCCACACCACGTACTTTCGTACAGACGCCGCCGGTCTTCCGGTCGAGACGACCGATCCGCTCGGTGGGATCACGCGGTACGAGCGGGATGCCTTCGGCCGCCGTCGCGCCGTGACCGACCCACTGGGGCGCACCGTGCGTCTGGAGTGGACGGTGGAAGGCAGGCTCGCCCGCCGTACCCTGCCCGATGGCAGCACCGAGTCCTGGATGTACGACGGCGAGGGAAACCGCACGCGTCACACGGACCGGATGGGCGGCGTCTCCTCCTTCGAGTACGGACACTTCGATCTACTCACCGCCCACACCACCCCGGACGGCGTCCGCCTGGAGTTCCGCCACGACTCCGAGCTGCGTCTCACTCAGGTCACCAACCCCCTTGGGCTGACCTGGAACTACACATACGACGCCGCGAGCCGCCTGATATCCGAGACGGACTTCGACGGCCGTGCCGTCGCGTACGCGTACGACGCGGCGGACCAGCTCCGCGCCCGCACGAACCACCTCGGGCAAGTGGTCCATTACCAGCACGACTCGCAGGGCCGGATCCTCTCCAAGGACGTCGACGGTGACGTCACCACCTTCGAGTACACACCCGCCGGGCAACTCACTCGGGCTACGGGCCCCGGCGCGCAACTCACCCGCGACCACGACCCCGCAGGCCGACTGCTCGCGGAATCAGTCAACGGCCGCACCACCACCTATGCGCAGGACGCAATAGGCCGACGTGCGCACCGCACGACCCCGACCGGCGCTGCAAGTTCGTGGTCCTACGACGCGGCCGGGCGGCACACCCAGCTCTCTACCGCAGGGCGCACGATCGACTTCGAACATGACGCGGCAGGCCAGGAACTCACCCGCCACATCGGTGAGACCGTCACCCTGGCCCACACCTTCAACGAGGTTGGCCGCCGCACCACCCAGTCGGTGGACACCATGGCCGGGCGCGGCATCCAGAGCCGGGCCTACACCTACCGCGCTGATGGCGTCCTCATCCGCCTGGACGACCAGCTGAACGGGGCGCGGGACTTCGACGTCGACGCGGCAGGCCGGGTAGCCACTGTCAGCGCCGCCGACTGGAGCGAGTCCTACGCCTACGACCAGGCGGGCAACCAGACCCACGCCTCATGGCCCGACAGCCACCCCGGCCACGAGGCCACCGGCACCCGTGCCTACGCGGGCACCCGCATCACCCGTGCGGGGAACGTGCGTTACGAGCACGATGCCCTGGGTCGAATCGTGCTTAGACAGAAAACCCGACTCTCCCGCAAGCCGGACACCTGGCGCTATGCCTGGGACGCCGAGGACCGTCTCATCTCCGTCACCACTCCTGATGGGACACTCTGGCGCTATCAGTACGACCCGCTCGGGCGCCGCATCGCCAAACGGAGGCTCGCCCCCGACGGCGAGACCGTGGTCGAGCACACCGACTTCACCTGGGACGGCAGCACCCTCTGCGAACAGACCACCAAAGCACCAGGGCTGCCGGGACCGATCACCCTCACCTGGGACCATCGGGGTCTCCACCCGGTGGCCCAGTCCGAGCGCATCACCGCCGTCGACGCGTCACAGGTCGAGATCGACTCCCGATTCTTCGCGATCGTCACCGATCTCGTCGGAACACCCACCGAACTCGTCGACGAGACCGGTGACATCGCTTGGCGCTCTCGCAGCACCGTGTGGGGCACCACCACATGGGCGGCCACGAGCACCACGTACACGCCGTTGCGCTTCCCGGGCCAGTACTACGACCCGGAATCGGGCCTCCACTACAACCACTTCCGCACGTACGACCCCGAGACCGCCCGATATCTCACTCCGGATCCTCTCGGCCTGATACCAAGCCCCAATCCGAACAGCTACGTCAACAACCCATACCTGTGGACCGACCACCTCGGCCTCTCGCCGGACGGCTGCCCTCCGATGCTCTATCGGGCACCGAAGACGGGCCAGCGCGAACCAGCGAGGCAGGGTCTTGACCAGGCGATGCACGGCGCCCACGGCCGCCATGAAGGTACGGCGTATCTTGGCGACAGTCCGGAGGTGGCGGCTCAGTACGCGGGAACACCTGGATTCGAGCCAGGTTTCTGGGAGTACAAAATGAAACCCGAGTTTCGCGATGAATTCCCGGCAAGCGAATATCGACAGCGGCACGAGAACAGCAGGGGTGCGGAGGAATACGAGTGGGTCATCCCAGAGGAGAAGATCCCCCTGTTCAACTCCCTCATTGACGGCGAGCCGCAATGGTACGACTCCTCGCACGGCTGGTTTGAGCGGGGTCGCTGACGCGTTTAAACTCTGACACCGACTGAAATACCAACCCACACAAAAGGTGGCCATTTCATGCCTGAACAGAACACTTCAAATCCAGTGAAGGCAGGCGACGTCCGCAAAGGAGTCGTCTCTGCCGTCGAGGAATTCGGCGTACTTGTGGATATGGGGGACTGTGAAGGGCTGATCGACCGGCTTGAGGTCTCCTGGAAGCGAGGGGTAGATGCCTCCCAGACGGTTCGCGTCGGGCAGGAGCTCGCAGTACTGGTCCTCGGCGTCGATCAGAGACGCGGACGGATCGCCTTGTCGTTGAAGGGACTGGAACCGGACCCCATGCAGGAGTTCGGGCGAAAGAGCCTAGGCACAACAATCTCGGGACGCGTTACGGAGATCAACCGGATCGGCACGTTTGTACAGCTCGACGACGACCTCGTGGGATTGCTCTTCGGGCAACCCGAGAAGCAGATGAAGATCGGCGATGAGGTCTCCGTCACCGTCCGTGGGGTCAACCTCCACACGCGGCAGATCCGCCTCAGCCTTGCGAATGCCGATTAGCCCGACCGCGTGCCGTACGAAACCTCCGCCCCTGTTACTTAAGGCCATATCTCTGGGGGCCTGGAGGAGCCTTCCAATGACGTGACCGACTGAGCCAGGATTTGAGCCCGAAGCCTTTGCAGTAGAAGGCGGGACTCTACGACTACTCGGCGGATATGGCAGCAACCACGGCTCTCGTTACGAAGCACGGGTCATCCATCGCGGAGATTTCCCTGGCGAGATCAGCACGCACGTCGGGATGGCGCAAGAACACGACGTTGAACGCACTCTTCGACAGCCCAGGAGAATCGGGCTTATCGCCCCATGATTCGCCCTTGCCGCTGTTCTCGAGTACTCGGGGCATTGACGACCCCATAAGCCGCGGGCCAGCACCCTGCGCTTCAACTCCGAATTGACGACCCTGAGACAGGCCTCAACTATAACTATTTCCGCCACTATGCCCCCGAGACAGCCCGCTACCTGACCCCGGAATGCAACGTTGCAGAACGAGGTCCTTGGCGTTCCACTTGGTGCATCGCCAGAGGCCTGGGAAGCGAGACTCGGTGGGGATTTTCTGGACGATGTCCAGAAGTCGCGAATACGCAGGGACTACGGACTGATTGAAGTTGCATTCGCCAAACGTGACGGCATCTGGAAATCTGTGACAGCCTCGCTTCAGATCCACCGAATGGCACGTGGTCCCGGAAACGTCGTCCCGCCGCCGCTCACGGATACCTATGGGGAGTTCTCCGAGAGCGTACCGTTCGACCTGTTCCATGAGACGTTGCAGGCTCATGGGGGAAGTCTCGAAGAGGTAGCGAATCCCTCCACTGAGGGGTTTCGTCAGTTCCGGGAACCCAAGGATCAGAGCCACTTGTACGTGGCTGTCAAGTCTCCACTCAGCGGCATGCAGCCAGGTTCTCTTTGGTCGATCATCTTGTCCCGTGGTAGCCAGTTGTAACTCTTTCCACGCTCCATTGGTTTTCGATGACGCTGAAGGAGATGAGGACGCAGCGGAGGCTTCTCAACGCCTTGATACGCATCCTCAGGGCCCCCCTCCCCCGTCAAGGGCCCGAATCGGAGACACCAACTGCCCTCGGCTCACCCCAAGTGCGTATCCCCGAGCGACACCAACAACCGCCGCAACGCCCCATCCAGCGCCCGGCGGTCATCGGCCGACAGCGACCCCAACATCCGCTCCTCGTTCGCGACATGGTCCATCACCGCCCGGTCGACCAACTCCAGCCCCGCCTCCGTCAGGCGGACGCGGATCGCGCGGCGGTCCGCCGGGTCGGGGTGGCGTTCGATCAGGCCCTTGCGTTCCAGTTTGTCGAGGCGGTTGGTGATCGCGCCCGACGTCACCATCGCGGACTTCAGGAGGCCGCCCGCCGTCAGTTCGTGGGGGGCGCCGACCCTGCGGAGGGTGGCGAGGACATCGAACTCCGCGAACTCCAAGCCGTGTTCGGCAAAGATCGGCTTCATTCCCTTGCTCAGCAAGTGATCGGCCCGTTTGATCCGGCCGACCAGTGCCATCGCCTCCAGGCCCGCCGCCTCCATGTCCGGGCGCTCGCGGTGCCACTGAGCCCGCAACTCGTCGATGGCGTCGGTGTCCGCCGCCTCGGGCCGCCGGTCCGTCTCCTGCTCAGCCGCCACGCCTGGTCCCTTCCTCGTCATAGAAGCCCCGGCTCCAGATCTCTCAACATTCAGATACTTGACGTTCGCAGACCCTGGGGTTCATATTTATCTCAACGTTGAGAATAACAGCGTTGAGGGGAACCCGAGGGGGAGCACACCATGTCCATCAGCAGCCCGCCAGCCCGCACCGCACGCACAGCACACCGCCCCATCAGCCAAGGCCGACCCGACCCCGCGCCCCGCAGCCGCTCCCTCGCCGCCGCAGGCCTCGCCGCCATAGGCCCCGCCACCTGGGGCACCACCTACGTCACCACCACCGAGCTGCTGCCCCCGGACCGCCCGCTGCTCGCCGCGGCGCTCCGCGCACTGCCCGCCGGGCTCATCCTGCTCGCGCTCACCCGGCGGCTGCCCACCGGCGACTGGTGGTGGAAGGCAGGCGTGCTCGGCCTGCTCAACTTCGGGGCGTTCTTCCCGCTCCTCTTCTTCGGCGCCTACCACCTCCCCGGCGGCGTCGCCTCGACCATCAGCGCCGTCATGCCGCTGCTCGTCGCGGGATTTGGGATCGGTGTTCTGAAGGTGCGGCCCACGCGTCGGACCCTCGCCGCCGGGCTCGTCGGAGTCATGGGCGTCGCCCTCCTCGTACTGCGCGGCAACGCGTCCGTCGACCTCGCGGGAATCGTGGCCATGCTGGTCGCCACGACGCTGATGGCCCTCGCCGTCGTACTGAGCAAGCGGTGGGGACGGCCGGAGGGGGTCTCGCTGCTCGCCCTCACCGGGTGGCAACTGACCGTGGGCGGACTGGTGTTGGCCCCCATCGCCCTCACCGCCGAAGGACTCCCCGACCACTTCACCGGCGCCAACCTCGCCGGATACGCCTACCTCGGCATCATCGGCACCGCCGTCGCCTACGCCCTCTGGTTCCGCGGCATCGAACGCCTCCCCGCCTCGTCCGTGTCGTTCCTCGGACTCACCAACCCCGTCGTCGCCACCCTCGCCGGACTGGTCCTGCTCGGCCAGACCCTCACCCTCTGGCAGGTGGGCGGGCTCGTCCTCGTCGTGGCGAGCGTTCTGGTCGGACAGGGCCGCCGCCGCTCGACCCGGCGACACCCGTAATTCCCGCCATCAGGCCCACCAAATCCCCACCATCAGGCCGCCAACCAAGGAGCAGTTCACATGCGCATCACCGTCTTCGGAGCAGCCGGAAACGTCGGCAGCCGCGTAGTCACCGAGGCCCTCACCCGCGGCCACGACGTCACCGCCGTCGTCCGCGACCCCGCCCGCTTCGGCGAGCTGCACCCGGGCGCAGCGCATCGCGTCGGTGACGCCCAAGACCCCGAGCAGGTGGCCGAGTTGAGCACCGGCCAGGATCTCGTGGTCAACGCCACCAGACCCGCTCCCGGCCGCGAGTCCGAACACGCCGCCATCAGCCGGGCGTTGCTGGCCGGACTCGCGAGCGTCAGTGGCGTACGGCTGATGATCGTGGGCGGAGCCGGCAGCCTCACCGTGCCGGGCAAGGGGGGCGTGCTCGCCGCCGACGATCCGGCGTACGTCCCCGCCGCCTGGCGGCACATCGCGCTCGCCTCCAACGATCAGTACGACGCCGTCCGCACCGCCGAGACCGAGGTCGACTGGACGTATCTGAGCCCGTCCGCCCTGCTGGAGCCGGGTGTCCGGACCGGTGTCTTCCGGCTCGGCACGGATGAGCTCATCGTCGACGCCGAAGGCAACTCCTCCCTCTCCATGGAGGACTTGGCGGTAGCGCTCCTGAACGAGGCCGAACTCCCCAAGCACCGGCGCACTCGCTTCACCGCCGGGTACTGAACGGCACAGAGCCCTCGGCCGCAGCCGCATGGTCAACCGCCGCGGCGGCCAGCGCCCGGATGATCGGGTGGGGCCGAGTGCCGTCGCCCGCGAGCTCGGGCTGGAACAAGGTGGCGAGGAAGAACGGGTGGTCGGGCAGCTCGGCCATACGCACGTCGCCCGCCTCGTCGACACCGCCGAAGCGCAGTCCGTGCGCACGCAACACATCCAGATAGGCCGGGCTGAGGCCGTACGAGCAGTGGTACCGCTCTACAGTCCGCTCAGCGCCAAGGACACGCTCCGCCAACGAGCCTGCCACCACCTTGACCACGCCTTCGTGCCCGACCAGGGAGCAGGCCAGGGGGACGACGAGCAAGTCGTCCCCCTCCGGTCGGTTCTCCGCGTGGTCAACACCGGAGAGCCCGCACACGTCGCGCGCGAACTCCAGGAGCGCGTGCTGGAAGCCACCACACGTGCCCAGGAACGGGATCCCCTGCTCACGGGCGGTGCGGGCCGCCGCGATCGCCCCGGCTTCGCTGCGGTACGGGCTTCCGGGCACAAGCCAAATGGCATCGAACCCGGTGAGGGCGTCGGCGGCTTCCGCGTCCTGGGTCGGGATCCAGTACGCGTCCAGGACCAGCTGGTCGCGCTGGGCCAGCGCGTCGAGAAGACCGGGGATACGGGTGTGGGCTCGCACGCTGGGCGAGCGGTCGCCCACCAGCGCGATACGGGCTGTCGAAATGTTCAAAGGCTCGGGCATGCGAACATCCTGCTCCAGCAAGCGAGTTCAGCACCAACGATGATCTGCGACCCTCCCATTAGCAGTACTGATGGACACTGATGGACATGGATCCGCACCTTCTCCGTACGTTCGTGGCTGTGGCACGCCGCGGTTCCTTCTCCGAGGCGGCTCGCGAACTGGGCTACACCCAGTCGGCGGTGTCCCAGCACATCGCCACGCTCGAAAATGACCTCGGAGCAGTCCTCCTACAGCGGCGCCCAGTCTCTCCAACGGCCGTCGGCGTCCGACTCCTGGAACACGCCGGGCCGCTGCTGTTGCGGCTGGACGCCGCCCGCGCGGACATCGCGCGCCTCACCGCGGCACCCGCCGCCCGCATCGTCATCGGCGTCTCACCTCTGGCGCTGACCCCACAGCTCACCCGACCTCTTGCCGACATACGCCGGACCCAGCCCCTTTGGGACATGACCGTGCGAGTTCTGAGTCGCGAGGTCATCACCCGCCAAGTCGCCACCGCGGACCTGGACATCGGCCTGGTCGACGGCATGACAGCCCCCAACGACCCACTCCACCTCCCCGACATCGGCCCCCTCACCGCGACGGCTGTCACCGAGCAACCGCCAGCCGTCGCTCTGCCGTCCCAGCACCCGCTGGCCGACCGGACCGGCCTCCGCTTGGCCGACCTCGCCGACGCCCGATGGATCGACGCCCCCGACACCGCCATCCCACTCGCACAACTGCGCACCGCGAGCGGAACCGACGGCTACCGCGCGTCCTTGCGCTACGAAGGAACCGACGTACGCGTACTCCTCGCCCTGACCGCTGCAGGACACGGACTCACTCTGCTGCCCCAGCCGTCGATCGAAGGCATACCCGGCATCAAGGCGGTCCTCGTCTCTGCACCACGACTGATACACCGCACCGAGGTCCTGCACAGCAATGCGGTGGAGGGTCCTCCGGCACTTCTCGCGGCAGCTCTCATGTCCGTTACGGGATGACCGACGCGAGCGGATCGTCGAAGCTCACCAGCTCCGCGACCTGACCGAGGATGGCGCGGTACTGCTCCCGGCGAGCGATCCCGGCAGTGGCCAGCGTGAGGATGGCCAGGCGCTTGCCCGCCGGGTGCGGGAGGTGGGCGTGAATCTGGAGGAGGGGTTGCTGCGGGAGACCGCTGTCGGCGGAGGCCGTACGTACGGTCTCGCTTACGGACGCGGGGCCACAGGGCAGTTCGACGTACTCGACGTGCGTGTGCCCCTCGGACGATGCGACGGCTCGGGCGGCGGTGATGGCGGGCGGTGCGACGGTGATGTCCCGCCAGGAGAGCGTGAGGAGGGAGATCAGCGGCGGGCCACCGGTTCCGCCTACGTCGTCGCGGTGCAGCCCCACGGAGCAGTGCACCGTCCCGGCCTCGCGCAGGGCTTCCAATATCTGCTGCCCTGCGGCTAGTTGGGCGATGAGCTGCTGTCGCGTCGCGTCATCGGGCGCCGCGTCGAGGAGCGGGGCGAGGGCTGTGCGCAGCTTCTCGGCGGCTGGGGAATCCTGCGGGGCCAGCAGGACGTCGAGCGGGATGGTGGTGAAGCCGGCCGGTTCGACGAACCAGATCTCGGCGTCGGGGTCTTGGGCGGATTCGTGGAGTGTGAAGTAGGGGGTGGTGGTGCTCACGGGGCATATCCCTTTTCGGGGGACGCTTCCCAGCCGGAGAAGCGGCTGCCTTCCTCAGCAAGCATCTGCTGGCGGAGGACGTGGAGGCGCCTGGGCGCCCGGCCACTGGCTGTTGGGGCGGCGATGATCCCGCCGAACCGTGGGTCACCGGCAAACCACACCACTTCGATCTGCGCCTTCAATTTGGGTTTGGCCCGGGGAGCCAGTCGCCGCATCCACCAATTCACACGCATGTGCTGAGGGAAGACCAACGGCAGCAGTTGCTCAGGGCAGGCCGGGTTGGAGAAGGCGAACCATCCGTACTGATTGCCCTGAACGTCAGGGTGATCGGCCAAATCCCTAGGTACATCTCGCAGCACCTGCCATGGGTACGTTCGGAGAATACGCAGTATCCGCAGCGCCGGCCGGAAGTACCTGAGCTGGACCGTTGCCCGGTATGGCCCATAGATGAAATAGGGCATGAAGATCCATACAACCCAGTTTGGGGTGTAGGTCGAGATACCGAGGAGAGCAATCCATCCGGCGATCCACCCGATGAGCCCGACCACATTCATGCCCATGTGTCGCAGCCAAGCTCGGCGAGTCGGTGGATGGTCCCAGGCAGCGTCACAAGCTTCCGGATTCACGGGGGTACTCCATCTCCGCTAAAAGGGTCACGAGAAAGCGTGGCGAGCCAGACTCAGGACTCCGCCGCTGTCGAGGCCGAGGCGTGCACCGTCAATCCCCGCGACGGCACCGTCCTTGACCTTGGTGTCGTCGCCGTCCATGGCGCTGTCGACCAGGCCGAAACCCGCTGTACCCACGCCAAGAGACCCTGACCCGGCGGCTACCGCCTTGGCCGCCCCAGCCGGGTCACTCGCGCGACGGGCCGCGCGTGCGATCAACCGGTTCTCCAGTGCTGCGATGGTCCGTGCCTCATCCATGGTCTTGGTACCGAAGGTGGCCATCTTCTGCCCGAGGCTCATGACCTCTGTGCTTGTGTGCACCGCACGCACGGCCTTCATCCCTCCCTTACCTACAGCCCCAAGCCCCGGCAGCAGCCCTGCGACCTCCGCCCCCACCGACACCGCATTGCTCCAGAAATCCGCATCGAACTCCCGCTTGGTAACCCCGTCCATCAGCGACGCCCGCACCTCCGGATCCGACACCCTCATCCCAAGCGCACCTGCACTCAACGCCGAAGACGCCAACATCAACGCGGCCACCATCGCGATCCCCAACGGACCGGAAAAGACGATCGCCACCAGGGCGACGACACCAGCCAGCGCACTGAGAATGTCCGGCAGGTTCTCCTTGACCCAGTCGGTCGCCTTGTCGAACCAGCCTGGTTCGTTCGGCGCCAGCCGGTGCGTCGCGTCGCGGATCTTGCTCGCCCGATAGTTGGCCCGCTCCTCGTGCTCGTCAGCCAGGCCCCGGGCCCTCTTCAGAATCCGGTCGAGTTCGTCCTGGGCGTCCTGCACCTGCCCGTTGGCGCGCTTCAACGCCTTCCTCGCGTCGTCGTGCCGGGCCGCGCCCTCCTTTTCAAGGTCCGGGTCGTCACCCGCACGCTCGGCGCGCCCCTTCTCTGCTTCCAGGGCTGCACGCGCATCCTTCGCCGCCTGATTCAGGCGTTTGGCCCGGCGCTGGAAATCGTCGAGTTCACCGTGCCAGCGATTCAGATGCTTGGCCGCCTTGCCGATGGAATTGGCGGCGTCCTTAAGGTTTTTCGGGAGTGGACCATCCTCGATTTGCTCCCGGAAGGCGACGGCCGCGTCGCCCTTCCAGCAGCTGCCGTCCATCAATCGAGTCACCACACCGTGCGTCTCATGGAGAGTCGTGGCGCAGTCGACCAGTTTCCGGCGCAGCGCCTTCACCGTGTCGGTGTCGCCCGGCACCGGGTTGAACCCGAGATCCGGGTAGTCGGGATTCGGGACCTCCGGGGAGGACTTCATGCCCTGCGGAAGCGGACCGTTGCGGCGGGCCGGCGAATCCGGCGGGAGGGTCGTGGTGCCAGCTGCGGGGTCATACGTCACGCCGCACCCCCAGTGCCGCCACTCTTCCCCTTGCCCTTGCCCTTCTCCCTCAGGCACTCCTCCAGCGCCTTATCGACCTCGCGGTAACTCTCCTTGCTCGCATTGAAGATCTTCGCGAGGTCCTCGGCCTGCTCACCGATCTGCTCCGTGCCGTACTTCCAGTCGTCCTGAAAGTCCTGGCAGGCCCAGTCGAGGTCGTCCGTCCCGAGGCCCATGGTGGTCGCATCACCCAACACCTTGCGCATGCTCTTCAGCGAATCCCTCGATCTGTTGAGCAGCTTCATGAAGTGTTCGAGCTCATCACCGTCGACCACGAGCCGATCCGCCATCGCGCGCGCTTCTCCTCAGATTGCCGAATACGTAGACACTCACCGATTGACGGACTGGATCTCCTGCACCACGACGTCCCGCGCCGCCCCGTACACCCCGTCCGGCAGACCGCCCCTGTCACCTGTGGTGCTGGTCCAACTGATCCGCCAAGTCAGAGTGGCGTTCAGTTCGTACGAGTCGCCCTGCCCCGGGGCCCGCAAGTACCGCACGCCACACGGAGGCAGCGTCTCCGCCGGCGTCCCCTTGGCCCGTGGCGCACCTATCCGCCCGCCTCTGATGGGGCACTCCCCCGAGGTCGGGAACGTCTCGGCGTCCGCCGTGCCGGGATCGATCGTGAGGGAGACGGGCCGGGCGGTCGTTGTTGCGGAGAGCCCGGACCCCGGGATGCTCGCGGTCACCGAGACCTTCTTGAACTTCGCCTTCTCCAGCCAGATCCAGGTCGGCAGATTGACCTTGGTCTCACTGGGCGGCGCCATGGCGAATTCCGTGTCGGGGACGGGGAGTTCGTCGTAGGCGTACGCGGCGAGAACCGCGGGGCTCGCGGCGAGAGGCTCGTCGGGGGTTTCACCCTTGTCGACCCAGAAGGGCGGCCTGTCGCATGCCATCGCCTCGGGGTCGTCCTTGCGGTTGGGGTTGATCACCCGGGCCCAGAACATCCCCTCGCCCTGCTTGTCGAGGTTGTAGTTCTTGTATGGGTGGCCGTCTTTGTAGTACGTGTCTAAGGCGTTCCCGAGGGCGGCGCCGATACCGCCCATGAACGGGGCGCCGGCACCCAGACCGCGCATCCCCTTGACCACCGCTTCGATTTCCTTTGGAGAGAACGCGGGCTCGTACCAGCACGCCGGAGGAGTCCAGTTGGTGTCCGCAGAGGAGAGGTTGCCGGTCCTTCTGGCGTCCCTCGTATGTCCGTTGACGCTCGTCTGAATGCTCGTCCGGACAGTGATGGTCTGGCCCTGCTTGCCACCCTGAGCACTCCCGTGGCTTCCACCCAGGCTCTTGTCACCCGCGTACGCAAGAGCGGACGACGCACCCGCAACCAGCGCCAGAGCCAGCGCAAGACCCACGAGCTTCAGGGCCTGGCGAGACAGTCCTCTCATGGCTGACACTTCTGCGCGCCTTCCTCGGAGGTCACGCTCGTCGCCTGCCAGACGCCGCTGGTGTTCTTCTCCATGCGCACGTTGTACGAGATGTAGTCATCCGAGTCGCCGGGGGTCTTCTTGACCGCCCCGCTCTTGCGGTTCGCGCTGTACGCCTTCGTCTCGTCGCCGCAGTAGGTGACGGCCGCGGCTCCGCCCTTGAGGAACGTGACTTGCTGGTCGTAGTACCGAGTCAGTCCCACCCACGTGACGCCTGCGTCATAGAACGACTGGACATACGTGGCAGCGCTGACGAGCGCGTCACCCGCCGAGTAGAACTCCAGCGCCGGATGCTTCTTGGCGTCGACGGTGATGGCCTCGTCGATTGAATTGATCATGCGCTCGTGGTCCGCGAGCACCGCATCCTTCTTCGCATCGCCCGTCTCACCGCCCTCGAAGACGTTCTCCACGCCCTTCGGCAGCTTGATCTCCGGTCGGTCGATGCCGTCGTCGGACGCCGCCGGGGACGGCGACCGTCTCTTCCTGTCCCCCGTATCCGCCCCCGCGATCTTCTCCCCGCCCTGGTCCCCCTCGGCGCCTCCTCCACACGCAGACAGCGAAAGCACCACGGAAACAGTGGCGGCGGCCGCTGCGAACAGGAACAGGTGGGGGCGACATGGCATGTTCGGCTCCTGGCGAGGCAAGGCGAGGCGAAGACCCTCGGGAGCGAGCAAGTTATCCATCAGGGGTGGGCGGTGCCAGCGGCATGTTCACCGAGCGTTAGGACATATCAGCACATTCAAGGGCTCCAAGTTCACCCTTAGTTGGTAACTTCGCGCCGCGCCCCCACAGCGTGCTCACGCACCACCTGTGTCCGCCCCCGCACACAAAAGTGGCCGCACACCACACCAAAGTGCGATCCGCGGCCACCCCCACGCTGACGCGCGCTACCGAGCCCTCCGCCCCTTCCCCACCTTCCCCACCTTCGCCCCATTAGGCCAAAGCCGAGGCCTCCGCTGCGCCGCCACATCCTCCAGCCAGCCCACAGCCACAATCATCAGCCCGATCAACGGCCACACCAGAACCGTCATCCACAGCATGTACGTCGAGTCCAGCGCCGAGCTCCACTGCTCGTCCTGCATGAACGGCAAGTCGTACGCCATGTCGATGATCGGCACCGTCGCCATGATCAGCAGGTTGTGCCAGAGGTAGATCGTGACCGCCCGATTGTTGGACAGCGTCACCAGCTTGTCCCACTTCCTCAGACGTCCCGGCAGTTCCTGCCACGACGGGGAGTACTGGAACAAGATCACAACGAAGCCGAAGGACCACGCCGCCTGCGCCAGCGGGATGTCGTTCAGGTCCCAGCCGTCCGGGCCCAGATGGCCCGACGCCCACCACAGGCCGAAGGCCATGATCAGGGCCGACACGGAAACCGCCAAGTAGCGCGGCACGCGGGCCAGTACGCCCTCCTGGTGGGCGAAGCCAAGGACCCAGCAGCTGCCGTACACCGCGAAGTCCGACACCGCGTTACCCGTCTCGCCGGGGATCTTCACGACGTCCGTGGCGAGCACCGCTGTCAGGGCGAGGGGCGCCAGCAGCGTGACCCACGGAACCCTGCGGAACGCCCACAGCAACAACGGCGACGCGATCACGAACCACAGGTACGCGCGGATGTACCAGAGCGGGCCCGCGGCCTGCGCCGGCCACGTGTCCTCCAGGAGGCCCGCCTTGTCCCCGATGTGCCAGGGGAACGGCGGGGCGCCTATCGGGAACACGTAGTTGAGCATCGACACCAGGCCCCACGTGTCCCCGTGGTCCGGGTCCTTCGTCACATTCCAGCCGCCGTAGAACAGCAGGAACAGGGCCACCGCGCTGAACGCCCACATGGGGGGCAACAGGCGCCGTATTCGGCCCCTGATCACGCCCCACGCCGGGCGCTTCAGCGAGCGTGCCATCAGTGCGCCCGCCAGCGCGAACATCACGCCCATCGACGGGAACAGGATCGTCAGCCAGGCCCAGCCGAACAGGTGGTAGATGACGACGCGGACCAGGGCCAGCGAGCGCAGTACGTCGAAGTAGCGGTCCCGGCCGCCTGGCTTCTTGGGGGCCGCCGGCGGCGGTTCAACCGCCGTCGGAACCTGCGGCAGCGGCTGCGTGGGATAGGTCATGCGACGGGCCTCCGATCAGCGCCGCCCGCCCGCTGCTGCGGAATCGAGGGCGGCGACCCCAGCACGCCCGTACGCCGGAGCTTCTGCCAGCGAAGGCGGCCTCCGGTCAGGGCGGTGATCCAGGACTGCAGCAGCACGACGTACATCAGCTGCCGGTAGAGGATCTGCTGGAGGGGCAGCGAGATCAGATGGGTCATGCGCTCGCGGTCGAGGCGGAACGCGTATGCCGCGCACACCGCCTGGATGGCGAGCACGCCGAGCCAGGCGATGATCGTCTTCTGGGTGGGGCCGAAGACCAGTCCGTACAGCAGGAATACGTCGATCAGCGGGGCCAGCAGTGGCGCCAGGACCATGAACAAGGACACCAGGGGCATGCCCACCCGGCCGAAGCGGCCCGAAGGGCCCGACTCGATCACCGAGCGGCGGTGCTTCCAGATCGCCTGCATCGTGCCGTACGACCAGCGGTAGCGCTGGGACCACAGCTGCTGCACCGTCTCCGGCGCCTCGGTCCAGGCGCGCGCCTTCTCCGCGTACACGACCCGCCAGCCGTCGCGGTGCATCGCCATGGTGATGTCGGTGTCCTCGGCGAGCGTGTCGTCACTCATGCCGCCGACCCGCTCCAACGCCGAGCGGCGGAAGGCTCCCACCGCGCCGGGGATGGTCGGCATGCAGCCGAGCATGTCGTACATACGGCGGTCCAGGTTGAAGCCCATCACGTATTCGATGTGCTGCCACGCGCCGATGAGTGAGTCCCTGTTGCCCACCTTCGCGTTGCCCGCCACCGCGCCCACGCGCGGGTCGCCGAACGGCTGCACCAACTCGCGGACAGTGGACTGCTCGAAGACCGTGTCGCCGTCCATCATCACGATGAGGTCGAAACGGGCGTTGGCGATCCCGCGGTTGAGCGCCGCGGGCTTGCCCGCGTTCTGCTGGCGTACGACGCGTACGTTCGGCAGGCGAAGGCCCTCGACGATCAGCGCGGTGCCGTCCGTCGAGCCGTCGTCGATGACGATGATCTCGATGGGGTGGTCGCTCGTCATGAGGGAACGGACCGTGGCCTCTATGCACTTGGCCTCGTTGTAGGCGGGAACGAGGACCGAGACCGGTTCCGTGACGTCGGGGCCCCAGCGGAAGCCGCGTTTGCGGACCTTGCGCGCGTGCACCGCGGAGAGCAGCAGCATCAGGGCGAAGCGGGCCATCACCAGGAAGCCGATCACGGCGAGTGCGACGACGAGGCCGCCGGTGATCTGCTCCGACGCACCGACCAGGAAGACCCAGGCCTTGCCCTTCCACAGCTCTATGCCGGTGACCGGCGCGTGCGCGCTGCGCGTCTCCAGGGCCTCGGTGAGGTTGGTGAAGTGGTAGCCCTTGTCCTGTAGATCGGGCAGGAAGGTGTCGAGCGCGGCGACCGTCTGCGAGCGGTCGCCGCCGGAGTCGTGCATCAGGACTACGGCGCCCTTGCCGCCCTTGGGCGTGGCACGGCGGATGATCTCGTCGACGCCGGGGCGCCTCCAGTCCTCGCTGTCGGTGTTGTTGACGACGGTGAGATAGCCGCGGCTGCCTATGTACTTCGTGACCGGCCAGGACTTGTTGTCCATCGCGTCCGAGAAGGAGGAGTACGGGGGGCGGAACAGGGAGGTGCGGATGCCGGCCGCGCCCGCGAGGGCCAGCTGGTTCTGCGAGAGCTCCCAGTCGATGCGGCTCGTGGACTGGTAGGAGAGGTCCGGGTGGTTGAACGTGTGCAGGCCGACCTCGTGGCCCTCGGCCACCATGCGTTCGACCAGGTCGGGGTAGCGCGACGCCATCGTGCCGGTGACGAAGAAGACGCCGTGCGCGTGGTGCTTCTTGAGGACGTCCAGGACCTTGGGGGTCCACTCCGGGTCCGGGCCGTCGTCGAAGGTCAGCACGAGGCGGTGGTCGGGGACGCTCAGCGTCTCCTCGTGACCGCCCCGGGTGTCGATGACCGGGCCGCCGCCTTCGAGGACCTCCTTGGGCACCTTGTCGGTGGCCGCGGGCGGGCGCACGCGGTGGTCGGCGAGGATCTCGCTGTGGGTGTACCCGCGCAGCATCAGCATCGCCATCAGGGCGACGAGAAGCAGCGAGGGCAGCAGATGGCGCAGGGGGAGTCTGCGCCGCCTGGTGGCCCGCGCGGGCTTTGCGCGGCGGCGGCCGCCCCCGGACTGGGCGTGGCTGTTCCGGGCGCGGTTTGACCGGCCCCTGTTGGTGCGGGCGTTCATCGCTGTGCGGCCTCCGAGGGCTGCTGGTCAGCGCTTTGCGGGGACTGGTAGCCGACCGACTGGGCGCTCATGGACTGCTGGTCGGCGGCGGGGTTCACCACGGGGACTTCGCCGCCGCCTCCCGCGCCGCCGCTCGAGGACTCGGTGGGGTCCGGATCCGTGGGCGGGTCCGTCGGCTCGGTCGGGTCCGGGTCCGGGTCGGGCGTGGTGGGCTTGTCCGTGGGGTCGGGGTCGCCGCCGTCGTCCGTCGGGTCCGGGTCGGGCTTGCCGTCGTCCGTCGGGTCGGGGTCGGGCGATTCACCGGGCTTGCCGGTGTCGTCGCCGGGCTTCGTGGGGTCGGCGGCGTCGCTGCCGCCGGGTGCGGGCGCGGTGCCACTGGCGTCCGTCGCGCCGGGCGACGGGGTCACGCCGGGCGAGGCCGAGGGGTCGGCCGAGTCCGCCGGGCCGTCGGGGGTGTCCACCTGGCTCGCCGGCTTGTCGCCCTTGGGCCCGGGCGTCGGAAGCCAGGGCGCGCTGGAGTTGCCCGAGAGCAGCGTGCCGACGATGATCACCGCGTAGACGGCGCAGGCGATGCCGACGATCACGCCTATGCGGCGGTACCTCCGGCTGCGGCGGCCCGTCTCATCGACGAAAACCGGCCCGTCCGGCGCGTCCTGGTCACTCCCGGCGGAGAGATCCGCCAGCTGTCGCCCCACCCCGTCGATCTGAACGGTGACCTCGTTCGGATCATGGGTGTGTTCTGGTAGGGCATCTTCTCGCCAATTGTCCATGCGTACGCGCAACCCCCCACATAACCTGTCTCGGGCGCGCACGACTCCGGGCAAGTCTGCCGTCCGGACCGGGCCCCCACCCGATCCGAGCGCCCCCCTACCACACCGCGCCCGGACCATGAATGTAGCGCACGGCGGCGACAGTCGTACTAATCCGTCAGTCCAGACTCATCATGATGAGTGCATCTGTGGCCGGAACCCATCCGTCTTCGGGCCTTCGGAGCCATCCTTCGGCGGCGGCGAGCTCGGCGGCGGCCCTGCGCAGCGCGTCCACTCCTGGATGCACCAGGCCCTTCCGCCACACCAACGACACGGGCGACAAGGGAACAGGGTCGGTCAAAGGGCGCAGAACGGCCCCGGGCATGGCCGGAAAGTCCACCACGGCGAGCACGGGGTTCCGGTTCTTGGCCATGATCCGCCCGAACTCCTCCTGGCCCACCGCGAGCGGCGCGGGCGGCGCCACCTCGATGCCTCTCCCCGCGAAGAGCCGGTGCGCCAGGTCGGTCCACTCCAGCGTCCGGTGATTGCCCGCCCCCGCGTACACGCTCTCCCCGGCGAGCGCGTCCAGCGGCACCGCGTCGAGTTCGGCCAGCGGATGGCCGATCGGCAGCAGCACCGCCATCGGCTCGTATCGCACGGGCTGCTGGTCGAGCCGCGCCCGCAGCGCCGGTTCGAGCCCGGCGTACCGTCCGAAGGACACATCGAGCCGCCCCGCGTCGATCTCCGCCGCGGCCCAGGTGAGACCGCTCTCGAAGCGGGCCATCAGCTCGCAGCCGGGGGCGAGTTCACGGGCTCGCTCCAGGATCCGCCCGAAGACGAGCCCGGGGCTGTTCAGGTCCACGAGCAGCGGCCTGGCCGAAGCGGCCGCGCCGCCGCGGTCCCGCGGGAAGGCTGCCGCCAGATCGTCCTGGGCCTCCAGAACCCGCCGCGCGTACGGCAGCAGCCGCTCCCCCTCGGCCGTCAGCGTGACTTGCCGCGTCGTGCGCGCGAAAAGATCGGCGCCCAACTCCCGTTCCAGGCGCCGCACATCACGGCTCAGCGCCTGCTGGGCGACGTACAGCCTGGCGGCGGCCCGGGTGAAGTGCAGCTCTTCGGCGACGACCACGAAGGCCCGCAGCAGGCGCGGGTCCACCAAGTCGCGTACGTCGCGCGAGAGCGGCCCCACCAGGTCATGAGATGTACGAGGCTCTCCGGTCACCCCGGGAACTTACAACGCAGGTGCGTGAATCGGCATCCAGAAGGTGTTGGACCGTGCGCCACCGCCCCGGCGATGGTGATCCCATGCCGCCTGCCGAACACCCCCGCCGCATCCCCTACGCCCGCCTCTTCCGCATACCCGGAGCCGTCGCCTTCACCGTCGGCAACCTCATAGCCCGCCTCCCCATGGGCATGTTCAGCGTGAGCGCCGTCATCATGATCGCCGGGGCCCGCGGTTCGTACGCGCTGGCCGGCGCCGTCACCGCGACGGGCCTCGCCGCGACCGCCGTCGTGGCCCCCTGGACGGCGCGCCTTGTCGACCGCCACGGCCAGGCCCGGATCGCCGTGCCCGCCACCGCGATCGCCGCGCTCGGCTCGCTCTCCCTGCTGCTGTGCGTGCACTACGGAGCGCCCGACTGGACCCTGTTCGCCTCCTACACGGCGACGGCCACGACCCCCAATACCGGCGGCATGTCCCGGGCCCGCTGGGCGCATCTCCTGAAGGGCGACGCCAGGGCCCTGCACACCGCCAACTCCTTCGAACAGGCCGCGGACGAGCTGTGCTTCATGCTCGGCCCCGTCGTCGCGGCCTTCCTGTGCGGGGCGTTCTTCCCGGAGGCGGGCACCCTCGTGGGCATCGTCCTGCTCCTGACCGGCGTGCTGCTCTTCGCTGCCCAGCGCACCACGGAGCCGCCGCTCCAGGAACGTACGGACACGAAGGAGAAATCGCCCCTCCACGCGCGCGGGATGCCCACCCTGCTCGCCGCGTTCCTCGCCACCGGCGCCGTCTTCGGCTCGATGGAGGTCGTGACGATCGCGTACGCCGACGACCAGGGCCACAAGTCCGCCGCGGGCGCGATCCTCGCCCTGCAAGCGGCCGGCTCCTGTGCGGCGGGCCTTCTCTACGGAGCGGTCGGACCGCGCGGTTCACTGCGCCGCCGCCAGATCCTGTGCGCCACCGCGATGGCGCTCCTGATGACCCTCCCCCTGCTCGCCGCCACGCTCACCGGCTCGCTCCTGGTGCTCGCCGGGGCCCTCCTGATCGCCGGGATGGCGACCGCCCCGACCATGGTCACCGGCATGACCATCGTCCAACAGCTCACCCCCGAGGGGCGGTTGAACGAGGGCATGACCCTCGCCGTGACCGGCCTCCTCGGGGGCATCGCCTGCGGTGCGGCGGGCGGCGGCTGGGTGGTGGAGCACCTGAGCGCCACCACGGCTTACGCGGTCCCGGTCACCGCCGCGTGCTGCGCGCTGCTGCTCAGCATCGCGCGGGCTTCCGCCACGAGCACTCCAGATCACCGCTCGGCTCGGCCGCACGCTTCGCACGCGGCTTGACCAACACGGCCTTGTCCTCGGTCGACTTGGCGAGCGTCACCACGATCGCGTCCTCCAGGGCCTTCACCGAGGAGGGCAGGTAGTTGTTGAGGACGATGCTGAAGACGAGTTCGCGGCCGCCCGCGTCCTTCACGTACCCGGAGAGGGCGGACGCGCCCGTCAACGACCCTGTCTTCGCATGTACGTTGAGGGCCGCCGGAGTCCCGCACATCCGCGAACGCAGCGTTCCCCCGACAGACTTGCCCGGGCCGCAGGCGACCGGCAGCGACTTGTACCAGTCGGCGTACCAGGGCTCGCCCTTCGCCGAGAGGAGCAGCTTGATCAGCTGATCGGCGGGCGCGTTGTTCTTGCGGGAGAGTCCCGAGCCGTCGACGTGGCGCAGCTTGCCCGGGTCGACTCCGGCCGTCTTCAAGTAGCCACTGATGGCGGCGATTCCGTCCGTCCAGTTTCCGGACCGACCGGTCGACTCATACCCCATCGCCTTCGTGAGGTTCTCCGCGTGCATGTTGTTGGAGAGCTTCATGAAGGGGATCATCAGCTCCTTCAGCGGCATGGAGTCGTGCTCGGCCAGCTGCCGCGCGCCCTTCGGGGTCGCGATCCCTGCCTTGGTGGGTCCGCTCACCCGCACCCCGTGCGCGGCGAGCGCGTCCCGGAAGATCGCGGCCGCGTAGCCGGTCGGCTCCCAGACGGCGATCCACTCCTTGGTGGCGTCGCCGCCCACGGGGACGGTGCCGGTGACCGTGATGGTGTTGGTGCCGTGCTCACGCTCGACGGTGAGCGTGTCCTCGCCGCCCGCCGCGACCGTCTCCGCGCTGATGTCGACGTCTACGTAGTCGGTCTTCGGGGACACCGTCACCTTGGGCTTGTCCCCGGCCTTCGCGCCGGGCGTGGCCTCGACGATGACCGTTCCGGTGTCGTAGTCGGTGTCCGGGGCGACGCTCAGCGCGGAGATCTGGGCGGCGTAGTACGCGAATTCGTCGTCGCCCGCCCAGGTGTCGCCGATGCGCCGGTCGTCGAACCGGGTGTCGTCCGCGACCAGGCGCCCCGAGACCCGCCGGACGCCGGAGTCGGCGATCTTCGCGGCCAGCCGGTCGTAATCGGCGACGAGCGTCGTCGGATCGCCGGTGCCGCGCAGATACAGATCGCCGGAGAGCACGGGTCCGTGCTGCTTGCCGTCGGTGAGGACATCGGTGGTGAAGCGGTGGTCGGGGCCGAGCCGCTCCATGGCGGCGGCCGATGTGAGGAGTTTGGTGTTGGAGGCGGGCATCAGGCGGCCGCTTGGCAGGTGCTGGTAGAGCACGTCACCGGACTCGGCATCGGCGACGACGACACTCGCGGCACCTCCCTCCATCCGGGGATCGCCGAGGATGGTGTCGATCGCCTCGGGCAGACCACTGCGGTCGGAGTCCGCCCCGGCCGGGGCACTCAGCGAGAGGGAGGCCACCGCGAGGCCGAGCACGGCGGGCCAGATCCAGTGGCGCATACGGGTGTTGACGCGTCTCACGGGTCTACTCATGACCCAGGAGCATCCCTGACTCCGGCGCCCGGCAACAGACCCCACTCCGCGGTCCTCCGCGGCCGGCGGCAGCGGACCTGCAGCGCGGCCGCCAGCAAGAGGGCCGGTGCCGGGTCGGCGGGGGCACCGGCGGCGCGGCGGCAGACCAGGGCGTCGGGGTCGTCGGGAGGCTGCTGGAGGCTGTAGCCCTCGGGGCAGGTGGGCCCCGCTTCCCCCTTGGGGCCTCGCTCGCCGGGAGGCCCCGCGGGTCCCGCCGGGCCCGCGGGACCCGTGGCACCGCCGTCGCCCGTGGGACCAGGAGGGCCGTCGGACCCTGCCGAGCCGGCCGGCCCTTCGGGCCCCTGCTCGCCGTCCCGGCCGTCCACGCCCGGGGGTCCCGTCGGCCCTGGCTCTCCGGGTTCACCGGACTTCCCCGGCTCCCCTGGCTCGCCCGGATCTCCAGGGTCGCCCTGCTGCCCGCCGCTTCCGCGCGCGCCCTTCTCGCCCGGCTTCCCTTCCGAGCCGTCCGTACCGTCGGCCCCGTCCTCGCCGGGCGAACCGGGCACCGTGACAGGCACGCGCACCCGGGCCAGCAGATCGTCGATGGCCTCGGACGGGTCCGGCGCCGCGGGCGTGCCCCCCTGGGACCTGACCTGCGCCCGCAGGGTGCGCACGTCCCGGGCGAGGGTGGACACGGCCTCGCCGCGCCGGTCCGCCTCGACGGCGAGCTGGTCGGCACGGCGGTCACCCGCGTCGATACGGGCCCAGAGAATCGCCGCGACACCGGTGAGCGCGACCAGCACACAGACGAGGAAGATGCTGCGCCAACGGCGGGCCAGGAGTCGCTCGAGCTGGGTCACGGCGTGCCTCCGAGCCGTTGGTTGTCGATGAGAAGCCGTGCGATCTCGCTCTGGTCATGGGCGTGCAGGGCATTTAACTCGGCCAGTTTCACGTCGCGTTCGGCGACCTGGCGCTCCAGCCGGTCCCGCTCGACTGCTGCGCCCAGGACGCCGAGACTGGCCAGAACGGAGCCGAAAAGAGTGACGGTGGCATCCAAGCGGCCTCCTGCACTTTGCGTACTCAACCGGGCCCCTGCGCCGCCCGGCCCGTGCTCCGCACACGGAAAAAGCCCCCTGGCCGGTGGCCAGAGGGCTTTAACCTCACATGGGAATTGTGGAGATGGCGGGAATCGAACCCGCGTCCAACGGTGCTAAAGGAGGGCTTCTCCGAGCGCAGTTCGCTTCGATTTTCTCGGCCCCGGTGATCTCGCGAACAAGTCTCCGACGGGCCCAGTCACTGTTTGATTTCCCATCGAACCCCGTGACCGGGCTCGATGGTTTAGTTCCCTAAATTATGCCAGGATCCGGGTCGGGAACACTCCCGGGCTGACACCCATTAAGGGTCCTTCACTCACTGCTTATTAGGCAGCGAGGGCGAAGGACTGGGAATCGCTCTTAGAATTGGCGATTATTGGTTGCGACATATGGTTTACGAGATCATTGCCGCTTCCTCGGCTCGCTTCCCCTGCTTCGACATCCGCTGTCGAAACCGATCATCCCCATGTTGGCACTCTTGAATTAGATACTGCTCAAACCGCGCCCCTGCTGTGAGGGGCAAGGCCCATCGTACGTGACCAACGCACGACAATGCCAGCTAATTCCTGGCGGCGGCCCTCGCGGCAGCCCTTGCCGGCACCTCAGGCACTGCGCTGGCGCCGCTTGACCGCCGCGATCGCGCGGTTCGTCTCGCGGGTGTCCTGCTTCTCACGCAGCGTCTGCCGCTTGTCGTACTCCTTCTTGCCCTTGGCAAGGGCGATCTCGACCTTGACCCGGCTGTCCTTGAAGTACAGGGCGAGGGGCACGATCGTGTGACCCGTCTCCTGGGACTTCGACTCCAGCTTGTCGATCTCGGCCCGGTGCAGCAGGAGCTTGCGCTTCCGCGTGGCCGAGTGGTTGGTCCACGTCCCCTGCACGTACTCCGGGACGTGGATGTTGTGCAGCCACGCCTCTCCGTTGTCGATCTGTACGAAGCCGTCCACCAGGGAGGCCCTGCCCATCCGCAGCGACTTGACCTCGGTGCCCATCAGGACGAGGCCACACTCGTACGTGTCGAGGATGTGGTAGTCGTGCCGCGCCTTCTTGTTCTGCGCGACCATCTTCCGGGCGGGGGCCTTCTCAGCGGCCTTCGCGGCCTTGCGCTTTACCTTTTCCTTCGCCATAGTGCGGCCATTTTCGCACTACGAGGGGGGTCCGAGGCCAGTCAATACTGTCTCGGCCCGGGTCTCCGCCCCGCCGTCGACCTCCAGGTCGGGGGTGATGCCCTGGCCGTCGACCGCGCGCCCCGAAGGAGTGCGGTAGTGCCCGACCGTCAGCTCGGCGACCGAGCCGTCGGGCAGCCGGCTCGGCATCTGGACCGAACCCTTGCCGAAGGTCTTCGAGCCCACCACGACCGCACGGCCGCGGTCCTGCAGCGCTCCCGTGAGCAGTTCCGCCGCGCTCATCGTGCCGCCGTCGACCAGCGCGACCACGGGTCTGGATGTGTCCCCGCCCTGCTCGGCGTGGAGCGCCTTCTGCCGGCCGCGCACGTCGTACGTGGCCACCAGGCCTCCGTCGACAAGGCCCGACGCCGCGGTGACCGCCTCCGACACCAGGCCGCCGGAGTTCCCGCGCAGATCGAGCAGGATCCCGGCGCCCTCGGGGGCCTCGCGCACCGCGGAACGCACCCGCTCGCCCGTCCCCTTGGTGAAGGCGTCGACCTTGATCAGTACGGCGCCGCCCGCGAGCCGGTTGACCGTGACGGGGTCCGTGGAGAGGCGGGCCCGGTGCAGTGTCTCGCTCCACGCGCGCGTGCCCCGCTTCAGGTCCAGGGTGACGGGAGTGCCGGCGCGGTCGCCGCGCAGCAGGGACACCACCTCGGTGACGGGGAGCCCCGCCACACGCCTGCCGTCGATGCTCGTGAGCCGGTCGCCCTCGTGTACGCCGGCCTGGTCGGCGGGGCCGCCGCGCTGGACCCGGGACACCTCGATGCGCCCGTCGGCCGCGCGCCTGGCCCACAGGCCGACTCCGGTGTAGGCGCCGTCGAGGGCCTGCTCGAACTCCTGGAACTCCCCGGGGGAGTACACCGAGCCCCAGCGGTCGCCGCTGCGGCTGACGGCGTCCTCCGCGGCCTTCTTGCCGGACTTGCCGTCGGCCATCGCCTCGGCTGCGGCGTCGGCCGCTTCGCCGGCGGTGTCGCCCGTGTCGCCGGACGAGGCGACGGAACGGGTGGCCGGGGACGGCGACTTCCGGCCCTGCTCGGCGCCTTCGCTCCAGGATCCGGTGGCCGCGCCGGTGGCGAGCACGCTCGCGAAGACCAATGTCAGCGTGGCCCCGCGGCGGATGCGGCGGGGCCGGGAGAGCCGGTCGCAGAACCGGTCGGGGCCTGACATGCCGGTGAGTCTAGGACAACGAAGGGCGCCGTACGGCCGGTTGAACCGTACGACGCCCTTACGTACAGGCGGGTCTTGTCACACCTTGAGGTACTTGCGCAACGCGAAGAACGCGGCCAGCGCGGGCATCAGCAGGCCGATGGCGAGCACCAGCGGCAGCTTGGCCAGGACCGCGTCCCACCCGATGAAGTTGATCAGATTCAGCTTCTCGGAGAGCGCGAGGCCGTGGTCGATGATGAAGTAACGGCCCACCAGGAGCATGCCGCAGGCGACACCGCCGCCGATGAGACCCGCGACGGCGGCCTCCATGATGAACGGCATCTGGATGTAGAAGCTGGACGCGCCGACGAGCCGCATGATGCCGGTTTCACGTCTGCGGCTGAACGCCGAGACGCGCACCGTGTTGACGATCAGCATCAGCGCGACGACGAGCATCAGCGCCATCACCGCGAGCGCCGCCCAGTTCATGCCGTTGAGCAGCCCGAAGAGGTTCTCCAGGATGCCCTTCTGGTCCTGCACGGACTGCACGCCGTCACGCCCGGAGAAGGCGGTCGCGACCACCTGGTACTTCTCCGGGTCCTTCAGCTTGATGCGGTACGACTCCTGCATCTGGTCCGGCGTGAGCGAGCTGGACAGCGGGGAGTCGCCGAACTGCTCCTTGTAGTGCTTGTACGCGTCGTCGGACGACTCGTACGCGACCTTCTCCACGACGGGCATCTTCTTCAGATCCGCACGGATCTGTTCCTTCTGCTCGTTCGTGACCGCGCCCTTGGCGCACTTGGGGTCCTGCTCGGCGTCGGCCTTGTTGCAGAGGAAGATCGAGACGTTGACCTTGTCGTACCAGTAGCCCTTCATCGTGCTCACCTGGTCGCGCATGAGCAGCGAGCCGCCGAACAGGGCGAGCGAGAGGGCGACGGAGACGATGACCGCGAAGGTCATCGTGAGATTGCGGCGGAGACCGACGCCGATCTCCGACAGGACGAACTGGGCGCGCATGGCTCCCTTTCAGTGGATCAGTGCAGTGGATCAGTACGGGTCGTCAGTGCTGGTAGCCGTATACGCCGCGCGACTGGTCGCGGACGAGACGGCCCTTCTCCAGCTCGATGACCCGCTTGCGCATCTGGTCCACGATCTGCTGGTCGTGGGTCGCCATGACGACGGTCGTGCCGGTCCGGTTGATCCGGTCGAGCAGCTTCATGATGCCGACCGACGTCTGCGGGTCGAGGTTGCCGGTCGGCTCGTCCGCGATGAGGAGCTTCGGGCGGTTGACGAAGGCTCGCGCGATCGCCACCCGCTGCTGCTCACCACCGGAGAGCTCGCCGGGCATCCGGTCCTCCTTGCCGCCGAGGCCGACGAGGTCGAGGACCTGGGGCACGGACTTGCGGATCTCGCCGCGGGACTTGCCGATGACTTCCTGCGCGAAGGCCACGTTCTCGCCGACGGTCTTGTTCGGAAGGAGACGGAAGTCCTGGAAGACGGTGCCCAACTGGCGCCGCATGTGCGGCACCTTGAAGTTGGAGAGGCGGGCCAGGTCCTTGCCGAGGACGTGCACCTGGCCGTGGCTGGTGCGCTCCTCGCGGAGGATCAGCCGCAGGAAGGTGGACTTTCCGGAGCCGGACGATCCCACCAGGAAGACGAACTCGCCCTTCTCGATCTCCAGGGAGACATCCCGGAGAGCGGGCCGGGACTGCTTGGGGTAGGCCTTGGAGACGTTGTCGAATCGGATCACGGATGCACCACGGGTAGCCGGGGGTAGGTGTGCGTGACCATACGCGAAGGCGGTGCGCGAGCGCAGTCAGCGTCCTGAGTTGCGCGAATTGTCGCGGATATACCACGGAACAGATCAGTCGGAAACCGACTGTGCCGGGCGGGCCGCGCCGAAATCCGTGGAAGCTGGCACAGTGGAAGGGGAACGGTTGGGTTCCCCCTAGCGTTGGGCAGGCTGTGACTGTGCGGGAGGAGGAGCGCATGACCTATGACAGGTTGGTGTGCGCGAACTGCGCGGCGCCCGTCAGCGAAGGCCGCTGCCCCGTGTGCCGGGCCAGTCGCGAGCGCATGCAGCAACAAGAGGGGCCGTTCGGCGGCCTCAGCCCTGTGGCCCTGATAGGGGTCCTCGTGGTGCTGATCGCGGCGATGGCGCTGCTGGCGCAACAGACCGTTTAGCGCGCCAGGGGCGCGCCAGGACACCCAGAAGGGCCCGGAGCGCAGCTCCGGGCCCTTCTGACGTACGTCGCGTACATCACGTACGCGTACCGCGTGCCCTGGATCAGGCAGCGGCGCCACGGTTGCCGACGAAGCGCGGCAGAACGCGGAAGCCGATGCCGCCGGCGATCATCGTTGCGGCGCCGATCAGCAGGAACGTGGTCTCGGCGGCACCCGTCTCTGCGAGCTCGCCCTTGTCGGCCTTGTCGCCGCCCTGCTCGACCGGGGTGGAGCCCGTGTCGGTCAGGCTGTCCTTGCCCTTGCCCTGCTCGACGGGGTTCGACCCGCCGTCGGGGTCGTTGTCGTTACCGCCCGTGCCGTTGCCGTTACCCGGGTCGCTCGGGTCGGCGGTGGGCTCGTCCGTCGGGTCCGTGGGGTCCGTCGGGTCCGTGGTGGGCTCGGTCGGCTCCTCGGTGGGCTCCGTGGGCTCCTCGGTGGGCTCGGTCGGCTCCTCCGTGGGCTCCGTGGGCTCCTCGGTCGGCTCCGTCGGCTCCTCCGTGGGCTCCGTCGGAATCTCCGTGGGCTCCTCGGTGGGCTCCTCGGTCGGCTCGTCGTCATCGTCGCCCAGGCCGACGTCGACGCCGATGCCGTTCTCGTCGGCGTTGGCGTGGACGCCCGCACCGCCGAGCTCGACGCCGACGTCCAGGGCCGAGGCGGCACCGGCAGCGGTCAGCGAAGCACCCGCGGCGATCACCGCACCGGCCGCTATCCGTGCCACGCGGATCCGCGTCTTCTTGGTCATCTGGCTGCTACCCCCAGTAGCTGAATCGTCAGTGAGGCAGCGTCCGGGACTGCGTTCGCCGGGGGCGCTGGATCGGCCCCCACAGATCACACGCGTCCCAGAGATACGCATGCCGCTCGCTAGCCTTTCCACTTTTCATGGCAGCGTCAAGGTCGTTGCGGGCGCGATGTCTGAATTGGGGTCAGTTGACCGGCGTACGGAGATGTGACTGTGACGTAAGAGGCACAACAAAAGGCAACTGCCGCCACTGGGGCAGCAGTTGCCTTGTCGATTAAGCGGCGCGAACGCCTTTCGCTACTTCTCCTGCTGCTTGCGCCAGCGAATTCCGGCCTCGAGGAAACCGTCGATCTCGCCGTTGAACACGGACTCCGGGTTGCCGACCTCGAACTCCGTACGCAGGTCCTTCACCATCTGGTAGGGGTGCAGGACGTACGAACGCATCTGGTTGCCCCAGGAGTTGCCGCCGTCACCCTTGAGGGCGTTCATCTTCGCCTGCTCCTCCTGGCGGCGGCGCTCGAGGAGCTTCGCCTGGAGGACGTTCATCGCGCTCGCCTTGTTCTGGATCTGCGAGCGCTCGTTCTGACACGAGACGACGATGCCGGTCGGCATGTGCGTCAGGCGGACCGCGGAGTCGGTCGTGTTGACGCCCTGGCCGCCGGGGCCCGACGAGCGGTAGACGTCGATGCGCAGCTCGGACTCGTCGATCTCGATGTGGTCGGTCTGCTCGACCACCGGGAGGATCTCGACGCCGGCGAAGGACGTCTGGCGACGGCCCTGGTTGTCGAAGGGCGAGATGCGGACGAGACGGTGGGTGCCCTGCTCGACCGAGAGCGTCCCGTACGCGTACGGGACCTGGACGGCGAAGGTGGTCGACTTGATGCCGGCCTCTTCCGCGTACGAGGTTTCGTAGAGCTCCGTCTTGTAACCGTGGCGCTCGGCCCAGCGCAGGTACATGCGCTGCAGCTTCTCGGCGAAGTCGGAGGCGTCGACGCCGCCGGCCTCCGCGCGGATGGTGACGAGCGCCTCACGGGCGTCGTACTCACCGGAGAGGAGCGTGCGGACTTCCATCTCGTCCAGCGCCTTCTTCACGGCCGTGAGCTCGGACTCGGCCTCGGCGCGGGTGTCCGGGTCGTCCTCCTCCTCGGCCATCTCGAAGAGCACGCCGAGGTCGTCGATGCGCCCGCGCAGGGCCTCGGCCTTGCGCACCTCCGCCTGGAGGTGGCTCAGCTTGCTGGTGATCTTCTGTGCCGCTTCCGGGTCGTCCCACAGGGACGGCGCGGCCGCCTGCTCCTCGAGCACGGCGATGTCTGCCCTCAGCTTGTCGAGGTCCAGGACGGCCTCGATCGACTCCATGGTCGAGGAGAGGGACTTGAGCTCTTCGGATACATCGACGACTGCCACGGGTCCAGCCTAACGGCTGAGGGCAAGCGGTCTGCCCTCCCGGGCGGGGGGACGGGCACGGGCGCCCCTCCCGGGGCGGGGGTGCCGCGCGTCTGCTGCCCTGCGGGCGGCTGGGTCGGTGCGCGTGCGCTGCCCTGCGGGCGCCTGGGGTCGGTGCGTCTGCTGCCCTGCGGGCGGTTCCTGTCCCGCCGCTCCGCGGCGGATCTTTCCCACCCACCCGCCCGATTACCCCGCGTATGCGTTCACGGCACGCTCATGCCCCCACCCACCCGCCCGATCACCCGGCATCACCCAGGACTCGATGCAGGGCAAACGGGTGGGCGGGAGGGAGATCCGCCGCGGAGCGGCGGTGAAGCCGCCGGGCAGCGGGCGTGCCGCGCCAGGCCCGGGGATACCGGGCGATCCCGGCCCACCGTGCCGCGGCGGCGGGGCTCAGGGTGTTGTGGAGGAGGAGTTCTTCGTGTCCTGGGGAGGGGTTGCGTCCGCGTCGTCGCCGCTGGTGGCGGCCCAGGTGCCGATGCCCGCGGCCGCGACCAGGACCGCGCCCGCCACGCCGAGCGTAATCCTGCGGCGGCGGGCCGAGGCGCGGTGGCGGGCCGAGCCGGGGCGGGCGGCGCCGGCCGCGCGGGGGGCGCGGGCCGTGCCCCGTGCGCCGCCGGCGAGCTCGTCGGGGCCGGGGACACGCATCGAGGTGTGGGTGTCGCGGTTCGAGTCGGGGGCGGCTCCGGGGACGAGAGGGACCGCTCCCCGGCGGGGGGCGCCCGGCGCCGGGTCCGGCGCGGGCTCCTCCTCGGCCTCGTCGGGCAGCGGCTCCGTGTCCGGCTCGTCCACGTCCAGCGGCGGCATCCCTGCCACCAGCGGCTGCAGCTCCCGCAGGCGCGCGGCCAGCTCGGAGGCGCGCAGGCGGGATGCCGGGGCCTTCGCCAGGCACTGGACCATGAGCTGCCACAGCTCGTCCGGGATGCCGGGGAGGGGGACCACCGTCTCCGTGACGTGGCGGCGGAGCACCGCGCCCGGGTGACCGCCGCCGAAGGGTGTGAAGCCCGCCAGGAGTTCGTACAGGACCGTCGCGAGGGCGTAGATGTCCACCGCCGCGCGCGGGGGCAGGCCCTCGATGATCTCGGGGGCCAGGTAGTCCGGGGTGCCGATGATCTTCGTCGCGCGTGTGCGGCGCGGGGAGTCGATCAGCTTGGCGACGCCGAAGTCCGTCAGGAGCGCCGGGTGCGAGCCGCCGGGGCCCAGCGGACCCTGCATGTCCAGGAGTACGTTCTCCGGCTTCACGTCACGGTGCACGATCCCCGCCGCGTGCGCCGCCGCGAGCCCGTCCGCGACGTCCGCGACGATCGCCACCGCCGCCTCCGGAGCGAGCCTGCGCTCGCGGTCCAGGCGGGTGCGCAGGTCGGTGCCGCGGACGAGGTCCATGACCAGGGCGAGGTCGTTGCCGTCGACCACCAGGTCGTGGACGCCCACCACGCGCGCGTGGTCGAGGCTGAGGAGTGCCGTGCGCTCCTGGACGAAGCGGCCGACGAGCTCCTGGTCAGACGCCAGGTCCTCGCGAAGCAGCTTGATGGCGACGGGACCCTCGGGTCCCTCGCCGAGCCACACCGTGCCGGCGCTGCCCCGACCAAGGATCTGGTGGGCGGTGTACCGGCTGCCGATCTTGCGTGCCAAGACTGCTCCTACGGATGCGTGTTGGCGACAAAACTACGCGGCCTCGACGCCAACCTTCACTCCAGGAGCAGAAATCACCCTGCAGGTGTCGACAAATCCCCTGAGTCGGTAGGGGATTCGCCAAGAAGAGACCGGAAAACGGGACCGGAAACCCAAAGAGCGACCGGGAACCAATGGCTCCCGGTCGCTCTTTGGGTTCGCGTCGCGTTCTGGTTGTCGCCGCCCAGTGCTAGTTGCCGCCGCCCAGCTTCCCTATCCAGCCGGATACGGAGTCGTACCAGTCGGTCAGCTGGTCCCAGTAACCCTTCGTCGTACCGATCCACTCCTGGAGCGGGCTCAGCTCCCAGACGAGCCAGCTGGCCACGAAGAGGATGACGATGGTGAACAGGCACCCCTTGAGGCAGCCGAGACCCGGGATCTTCATCGGGTTCGCGCTGCGCTGCCTCGGCTCGCGCGGCGCGCGCCCGGCGGGCGGCTGCTGCGGCGGTGCCTGCTGCGGCGGCGCGGAGTACTGGCGCGGCTGCTGCTGGGGCTGCGGCGCCGGTGCGTACTGCTGCGGACGCTGCTGCTGCGGCGCGTACTGCTGGGGGCGCTGCTGCGGCTGCTGCGGGCGGGCCACCTGGCGCTGGGGGCGGCGGCGCAGCGGGTCCTGGCTCGGGTCCAGGTACTGGACCTGCGTCTGTTCGTTGCGGTCGCGGGCCGCCCGCATCTGGTTCTGCCAGGGGTGCGGGTCGTCCGGGTTCGCGCCGGACTGGTTCGGCGGCACCGGCGGCATGACGGCCGTCGGGTCGGCGTCCCCGGCACCGGGACCGGAGCCGCCGGTGTTCTGCATGACGCTCGTCGCGGCGTTCGGGTCGTACGATCCCGCGTTGCTCGGCAGGACCTGGGTGGGGTCGGCGGCGCCGGCCGTCCCCGGCACCGTCGCGGGCGCCGGATCGGGCATGAGGAGGGCGCCCACGCCCTCCGCGGCGGCGATCTGCGCGCTGGACGCGTGCACGCCCACGCCGTCGGCCACGGCCCGCAGGCCGCGCGCGAGGTTCTCGGCGCTCGGCCGGTGGTCGGGGTTCTTGCTCAGGCAGCGCTCTATGACCGTCCACAGCGGGTCCGGGACCGTGGAGGGGCGGCGCGGTTCGGCGCTGAGGTGCTGGTGCAGGACTTCGAGGGCCGAGCCGCCGGAGAACGGCGGCTGCCCGGTGACCAGCTCGTACAGCAGGATGCCCGCGCCGTAGATGTCGACCGCGCTGGTCTGCGGGCGGCCCTCGGCGGACTCGGGCGCCACGTACGCGGGCGTGCCGACGAATTCGTGGGTGCGGGTCAGGCCCGGGGAGTCGGCGAGGCGCGCGATGCCGAAGTCGGTGAGCATCGGGTGCAGCGACCCGCCATCGGCCTCGGTGGACTGCTTGAGCAGGACGTTCGCGGGCTTCAGGTCGCGGTGCACGACGCCGTCCGCGTGGCTCGCGGCCAGCGCGTCGGCGATCTGCGCGGTCATGAGGGCCGCGGCGACCGGCGTGAACGGGCCGTTCTCGCGGAGGTAGCGGTGCAGGTCGGGGCCCTCGACCAGGTCCATGACGAGGGCGAGGAGATCGCCCTCGACGACGAGGTCACGGGTCCGCACGATGTTCGGGTGGGTGAGCCTGAGCAGGACGGACCGCTCCCGGAGGAAGCGCATCACGACGTCCGCGTCGTTGGCGAGCTCCTCCTTGAGGACCTTGATCGCGACGGTCTCGCCGGGCTGGCCGGGGACGGCCGCCTCGGCGCCCGCGGTCTCGCGCTGGCGGGCTCGCCAGACGGTGCCCGTGGCGCCGCGCCCGAGCGGCTCCTCGAGCAGGTACTTGCTGCCTACCGGCCGCACGTTGCGCTCCCTGCTGATCTGGCTGGTCTGTCCGGACCCGGCTACCCGCCGGAGGGTGTTCCGACCCACTGTAATGCCGCCGAACGGGGCACCGGCGGGTCACATTCCGCGCCCGGCCCCAAGGTGTCCGGATCGTTGTTCGGTGGAAAGACGCCCGACCGGGGGCGTTGGTTGCCGGGTGGCGGCGAATTGACCTCCGTCACCAACAGGTGAACGTTGATCGCAACGGTCCAAGCAGGAACTTTTCCGAGCAGAGCCGACCAATCAAGATCACTTACGGGTGGCCGCCGGGCGCGTTGTCAGTGGCAGGTGCGAGGATGCTTTCCTGATACTGGCCGACGTGCCCGTGTGTGGTGGGGGAATCACAGCGCGAGTCCCCCTGCCCGGCGGCAAGGGCAGAAGGGACCGCTGACGGCGATGCAGATCCGGCTGACCGTCCTCGGGCCGCGCAGCGGCCGGACCGAGCCCCAAGGCGGCCCCGCGCGCGGGGCCTGTGACGTGCTGGTGACCGCCCCCGCGGGGACCGCGCTCGCCGCCGTCGCCTCCGGCCTCGCATCGGCCGTCGCGGGCGGCGAAGGCCCCCTGGTCCTGTACGCGGACGCGGAGCGGCTCGACGCGCAGCGCAGCACACTCGGCGAGCCACCGCTGATCGACGGAGCGGTGCTCTCGCTCGGCACCCCCGCCGAGCCGGGACCCGAACTGGCGGGCGTGGCAGCCCAGTTGCACGTGGTGGCGGGCCCGGACGCGGGCGGTGTGCACCTCCTGCACGGCGGGCAGATCCGCATCGGCCGCTCGGCGGACGCGGACGTCCCCCTCGACGACCCGGACGTCTCCCGGCTGCACTGCGCGGTGACGCTCGGCCCGGACGGCCAGGTGACCGTCACGGACCTGGGGTCCACGAACGGCACGACGGTGGACGGCCGCGAGATCACCCGCCGCCCGGTGCGCCTCTCCCCCGGCTCCCTGCTGCGGCTCGGTGAGTCCGCGCTGCGGCTCACCGGCGGGGACGGCGTGGGCGGCGCGCTGGCGACGGCTCCGGACGGCGAGGGGCACGTGCGCGTGCGGACCGCCCAGGACACCGAGGCCCCGCAGACCCCACCCCAGTCGGCCACCCCCTCCGAAGGCACCCACCACGCGTACGGCACCTCGGGGTGGGGCGCCTCCGGCGGGGACGGCCAGGACAGCGAGGAAGGGGCGTACGGAGCGCATGCGTACGGACAGACGCCGGTCACCGACGTGCCGCTCGTCCCCCAGCAGGGCGGCGCCCCCGACGCCGAGCGGACCCGCGTCGGCACTCCGCCGCGCGGGACGACCGTGCCGCGCGGCCTGCGCAAGCGGGGCGGCCTCTCCGCCTGGGCCCGGCGGCTTACCGGAGGCCGGGACGACGAGCATGCGCAGGCCGACATCGACGATGACGACGACGCGTACGGCACCGGCTCACCGGAACCGGCAGGCCCCACCCCCGAGGACCTCGCGGTGGCCGCCGCCGCGCGCACCCCGGAGTCCTGGCCCGACCCCGCGGCCCTGCTGCTCACCGCGCTCGGCCCCGGCCCCCGCCTCTGGGAGCGCGGCCCCGGCCACCCCGAGGCGCTCGCGGTCCGGCTCGGCACGGTCGACAGGGCGACGCCGGACGACCGCGGCCTGCTGCCCGCCGTCCCCGTGACGGTGAGCCTGCGGGAAGCGGGCGCGCTCGGCCTCGCCGGACCGCGCGAGCGGCTCACGGGCCTGGCCCGCGCGGTCGTCGCCCAGCTCGCGGCCCTGCACTCCCCCGACGCCCTGGAGATAGTGCTCCTGAGCACGGACCGCACGCGGCCCGCACCGGAGCGCGTCGCCGAGTGGTCCTGGCTCGGCTGGCTCCCGCATCTGCGGCCCACCCACGGCCAGGACTGCCGCCTCCTGCTCGCCTACGACCGCGAGCAGGCCCTGGCGCGTACGGACGAGCTGACGCGCCGCCTGGAGGATCACCTGGCGGACGCATCCGGGACCGGCCGTTCCGAGCCCGGCCGCGGCCCGTCCGCGCGCACCGTCGTGGTGGTGGACGGCGACCCCGGGGCCGCCGGGCTGCGGGAGGCCGTGACGCGGCTCGCGCGGGACGGATCCGCGGCCGGCATCCATGTCGTCTGCCTCGCCGAGACCCCGGCCGCCTCGCCCGCGTCCCCGGTGTCCGCCACGTACGAAGCCGCCTGCTCGGTGTCGCCCGCTTTCCGTGCCTGCGGTGCGGTCGCGCTGCTCAGCGGTGACGTGGCGACGGCGCTGCGGCTGCTGCGCACGGTGGACGGGCATCCGGCGGGGCACGGGACGGTCGCCGCGGTGGACGCGGTGTCGCAGGCCTGGGCGGAGCGGTTCGCCCGCGCGCTTGCTCCCTTCCGTACGGACGGGGCGCCCGGTGACGGGCACGCGCGCGTATCCGCGCCGTTGCCCCAAATGGCGCGGCTGCTCGACGAGTTGGGGCTGGCCCGTGCCACCCCCGCGTCCCTGATGGCGCGGTGGGCCGCGGCCGCCGACGATCCCGAGGCGCTCGGCGGGCGGGCCTGGACGGTGCTCGGGGCGGGGCCGCGCGGTCCCGTCGTCGTGGATCTCGCCGCCGAGGGGCCGCATCTGCTGGCCGAGGGCCCGGCGGGCAGTGGCCGCACCGAACTGCTGCGGTCCGTCGCCGCGTCCCTTGCCGCCGCCGAGCGGCCCGACCGGCTCGGGATCGTACTGATCGACGGGCGGGACAGCACGGGCAGCGGGAGCAGCGGCACGAGCGGGGGGAACGTACGGCTCGGGGAAGGCCTTTCGTCCTGCACCGATCTCCCGCACGTCACCACGCATCTCGCCGCCAACGACCCGGTCCGGATGCGGGAGTTCGCGCAGTCGCTCACGGCCGAGCTGAAGCGGCGGGCGGAGTTGCTCGGGCGCCTCGGGTTCGCCGAGTGGCATACGCAGCGGGAGGTTTCGGGGCGGCTTGTCGCGCAGCGCACGGGCGGTGGCGCTTCCGGCGCGGGGGCGGCTGCGGCCTCCTCCGGTGACGGGGATCTTGATCCGCCGCCGAGTTCCACGATGCGGTTGCGGCCTGCCGCCGCGCGGAAGGGGGCCGAGCCGGGGCCGCCGTTGCCTCGACTCGTCGTGCTTGTCGACGACTTCGACGCGCTGCTTTCGCCTGCTCTCGGGTCACCGGGGCGGCCTGCGGCGGGGTCGGTCGTGCGGGCCCTTGAGGCTGTGGCGCGGGACGGGGAGCGGTTGGGGGTGCATCTCGTGGCTACGGCGGGGCGCAGCGAGCGGACTCCGGAGACGGAGTTGGGGCGGCGGGCCGCGCTGCGGATCGTCCTTGACGCAGTGTCTCCTGGGGTGGACGAACCTGCCCCCGGCCGTGGGGAGTTGCGGTCCGCCGAGGGGCGGGTGAGTGCCTTCCAGGCGGGGCGGGTCACTGGGCGCATTCCTCGTACGGCGACCCTGCGCCCCACTGTTGTTCCGCTGGAGTGGGAGCGGATGGGGGATCCGCCGGCTCGGCGGCCTGTGCGGGAGCTGGGGAACGGGCCTACTGACTTGGCGTTGCTGGCCAGTGCGTTGGAGCGGGCTGCGCGGTCCGTTTCGGCGGAACAGGTGCCGTCTCTCCTGTAGCTCCGCACCGTGTCTGCTGTAGCTCCGCACCGTGTTGTTGCCGGGTGGGAATGTTGCTCCTCCGCTCGTGACGGCACGTCACAACGGCATCACGATCGGCTAGTTGTCATGGTTGGTGCTCTTGCCGGTGTTCCCCGGGCGGGCGTAGACAAGCCGCACGGGACTCGCTCGCCAGTGAAGAGAACGGGGCAGTGATGCGCAGCACTCTTCGTACACGCAGGGCACCGCACCATCGGCGTACCACCTCCAGGATCGCCGCGGCCGTCGTCGCGGGGGCGCTCGCCCTCACCGTCACCGCGTGCGGTGACGACGACAAGGACGACGGGAAGGGCGGGGACAAGGGCGGCGGCAAGGAGAGCGCGGCCGCAGTTCAACTGCCCAAGCTGGACGGGCAGAAGGTGTCCGTCGCCGCCGTGTGGGGCGGATCGGAGCGCAAGGTCTTTCTCAAGGTCCTCGACGAGTTCGAGAAGCGCACCGGCGCGGACGTCTCCTTCGTGCCCGCGCAGGACCCCATCATCAGCTTCCTGGAGTCGAAGGTCGCGGGTGGCCAGCCGCCGGACGTCGCGATGCTTCCGCAGGTCGGCGCCATTGAACAGGCCGTGACCAACAAGTGGGCCAAGCCCGTCGGGCCCGAGGCGCAGAAGCAGCTCGAGAAGAACTACGCGAAGGGCTGGCAGGACCTCGGGGCCGTCGACGGCAAGCAGTACGGCGTGTACTTCAAGGCGGCCAACAAGTCGCTCGTCTGGTACAACACGAAGGTTCTCGACAACGCGGGCGCCAAGGAGCCCAAGACCTGGGACGACTTCATGAAGACGGCCCAGACCGTGTACGACTCCGGCGTGCCGCCGATATCGGTCGCGGGCGCCGACGGCTGGACCCTCACCGACTGGTTCGAGAACATCTACCTCTCGCAGGCGGGCCCCGAGAAGTACGACCAGCTGGCGAAGCACGAGATCAAGTGGACAGACCCCTCCGTGAAGGAGGCGCTGACCACGCTCGGCGAGCTCTACGGCAAGAAGGGCTTCGTCGCGGGCGGCGCGGACGGCGCGCTGCAGACCGAGTTCCCGGCCTCGGTGAAGCAGACCTTCACCGGCGGCGAGCAGCCCAAGGCGGGCATGGTCTTCGAGGGCGACATGGTCTCGCTGCCGATCTCGGAGACCAAGTCCAAGGTCGGCACGGACGCCAAGGTCTTCCCGTTCCCGGCGGTCGGCGCCGAGTCCCCTGCGGTCGTCGGCGGTGACGCCGCGGTGGCACTGAAGGACAGCAAGGGCGCGCAGGCGCTCCTCACCTTCCTGGCATCGCCGGACTCGGCGAAGATCTGGGCCGAGGCGGGCGGCTTCGTGTCCCCCAACAAGAGCCTCGACCTGGCGGCGTACCCGAACGACGTACAGCGGGACATCGCCAAGGCGCTCATCGCGGCGGGCGACGACATCCGCTTCGACATGTCCGACCAGGCCCCGCAGGCCTTCGGCGGCACGCCGGGCAAGGGCGAGTGGAAGGCGCTGCAGGACTTCCTGAAGAACCCGAAGGACGTCGCGGGCACACAGAAGGCGCTGGAGACGGCCGCCGCCAAGGCCTACAAGGACTGACGCGCCATGGCGTCCGCGAACGCCGGGGGCACGCCGAACGTGGCGCTGCCCCCGGCCGCCAAACCGCGCAAGAGCGTGACCGGCACCCGCAAGTCCGTGGCAGTGCTCTTCCTGCTGCCCGCCCTGGTGCTGCTCGGCGCGCTCGTCCTCTACCCCATCGGGTACTCGCTGTTCCGCAGCTTCTTCGACAAGTCGGGCGACTTCACGGCGTTCGGCAACTACGAGACCCTGTTCACCGACGACACCATCCTCACCGCGATCAAGAACAACGCGATCTGGGTGGTGGTCGCCCCGACGATCGCGACCGGCCTCGGCCTGATCTTCGCCGTGCTCACCGAGCGGATCCGCTGGGGCACGGCGTTCAAGCTGGTCATCTTCATGCCGATGGCGATCTCGATGCTCGCGGCGGGGATCATCTTCCGGCTCGTCTACGAGTCGGATCCCGACCGGGGTGTCGCCAACGCCGTGTTCGTGACGGCGCACGACACCTTCGCCGAGTCGTCCGCTTTCCCGCAGGCGCACCCCAGTACGGAATCCCCGCTGAAGTCGGCGGGCGGGGGCGCCTTCATCACGCGCAAGGCGGTCTCGGCGGGCACCCCTGTCGCCCTGCCGCTGACCGGTGTCGCGCCGGACAACATGCCGGACGACGCCAAGTCGGCCGCGGCGGCGAAGCCGGACCCGGACCAGGTGACCGGCACGGCCTGGCAGGACTTCACACGCGGCAAGGGCCGGGGCGAGCTCAACGCCCCGGACAAGGCCGAGTTCGGCTATGCCGGGATCAAGATCGAGGCCGTCAAGGACGGCAAGGTGGTGGCATCGGCCGAGGCGGCGGGCGACGGCACCTTCGCCCTGCCCAAGGAGGCCGACGGGGCCCAACTCCGGTTCCCCGCATCGAACTTCCGCGAGCCGTACAACGGCGTGGACTGGCTCGGCCCGTCCCTCATCACGCCCGCGGTGATCGGCTCGTATCTGTGGATCTGGACGGGCTTCGCGATGGTCCTGATCGCGGCAGGCCTGGCGAGCGTGCCGCGTGAACTCCTGGAGGCGGCCCGGGTCGACGGCGCCAACGAGTGGCAGGTGTTCCGCCGGATCACCGTGCCGATCCTCGCGCCGGTGCTCGCCGTGGTCGCGGTCACGCTCATGATCAACGTACTGAAGATCTTCGACCTGATCTTCATCATCGCGCCGAACTCGTCGAAGGACGACGCGAACGTCCTGGCGCTGCAGCTCTACAACTCCGCGTTCCTCGACAAGGATTCGGGAGTGGCGAGCGCGATCGCCGTGCTCCTGTTCCTCCTCGTGATCCCGGTGATGCTCTTCAATATCCGGCGGCTGCGGCGGGAGGGACGACGATGACCACCCAAGTCGAAACGGTGAAGGCCAAGCAGTCGCTCGGCGGGCGGATCGCCGCCGTGGTCAGCGGCAGTGCCGTACGCGTCTTCCTCGTCGTCATCGGTCTCTTCTGGCTGGTGCCGACGGTCGGGCTGCTTCTCGGTTCGCTGCGCACCTCGTCCGACATGGCCGAGAGCGGCTGGTGGAAGGTGTTCAGCACCCCGTCGCAGATGACGCTGGACAACTACACCGACCTGCTCAAGGACGAGACGATCACCGACTCGATCCTGTCCAGCATCATGATCACCGTCCCGGCGACGCTGCTCGTCGTGATCATCGGGTCCCTGGCCGGATACGCCTTCGCGTGGATGGAGTTCCCGGGGCGCGACTGGTGGTTCCTCGGCGTCGTCGGGCTGCTCGTGGTGCCCGTGCAGGTGGCGCTGCTCCCGGTATCCAAGATCTTCGGCGGGATCGGCATCTTCGAGACGACGACCGGCGTGGTCGTCTTCCATGTGGCCTTCGGCCTGCCGTTCGCGATCTTCCTCCTGCGGAACTTCTTCGCGGAGATCCCGCGTGAACTCCTGGAGGCCGCACGCCTGGACGGAGCCGGTGAGCTGCGGCTCTTCCTCAGGGTCGTGATGCCGCTCGGCGCGCCCGCGATCGCCTCGCTCGGCATCTTCCAGTTCCTCTGGGTCTGGAACGACATGCTGATCGCGCTGATCTTCGCCGATTCCGAGAGCCCGCCGATCACGGTCGCGCTCCAGCAGCAGGTGCGGTCCTTCGGCGACAACGTGCAGATCCTGGCGCCCGGCGCGTTCATCTCGATGGTGATCCCGCTGGCCGTGTTCTTCGCGTTCCAGCGGCAGTTCGTGTCCGGCGTGATGGCGGGCGCCGTCAAGTAGCCGCCGGACAGTCGTCAAGTAGCCGCCGGATCAAGGCACTTGTACGTTCGTTCGGCGAGTGAGGCGGTCCCCGGCGGGGGCCGCCTCACCTGCGTCCATCCCCCGTCTGCCGCATCCGGCGTAACCCGACCGGCCCTCCGGGCGTTCCGGGCTGTATGCCCGCGTCGACCCATGGATGTGCCTTGCCCCGGTTCAGTGTCATCGTTCCCGTGTACAAGGTGCAGGCATATCTGCACGCATGCCTGGAGTCGGTCCTCGACCAGTCGTTCACAGATCTCGAACTGATCGTGGTGGACGACTGTTCACCGGATGCCTGCGGCGCCCTCATCGACGAGTTCGCGGCCCGCGACAACCGGGTGGAGGCCGTCCACCTCCAGGAGAACGTCGGCCTCGGCCGGGCGCGCAACGCGGGCATGGAGCACGCGACCGGCGACTACCTGGTCTTCCTGGACGGCGACGACACCCTCACCCCCGGCGCCCTGCACGCCATCTCCTACCGCCTCAAGGAGACGGACGAGCCGGACGTCCTCGTCTACGACTACGCGCGCACGTACTGGTCGGGCGAGACCGTACGCAACCAGTACGCGAACCTGCTCGACGAGGACGGCGACGCGCCCTTCCGGCTCACCGAGCGGCCGAGCCTGCTCAGGCTCCTGATGGTCGCCTGGAACAAGGCCTACCGCCGCGAGTTCATCGAGCGCGAGCGCTTCGTCTTCCCGCCCGGCTTCTACGAGGACACCCCCTGGACCTTCCCGGTCATGCTCTCCGCGGACTCGATCTGCACCCTCGACCGGGTCTGCCTGCACTACCGGCAGCGGCGCCGGGGCAACATCCTGAACACCACGAGCCGCAAGCACTTCGACATCTTCGACCAGTACGACCGGGTCTTCGCGTTCCTCGACGAGCACCCCGGTCTGGCGGCGTCCTGGCGGCCCGTCCTGTTCCGGCGGATGATCGACCACTTCTCGACGGTCTTCACCAAGCGCGACCGGCTGCCGCGCGGCACCCGCGCCGACTTCCTGCGCAAGGCCCGCTCCCACTACCGCCGCTACCGCGTCCCCGGCTCGCGCGGGAAGCCCGGCAGCCGGCTGCGGCACGCGCTGGTGCGGATGGGCTCGCACCGCACCTACCGGACCCTGTGGACGGCGCTGCGGCTGCGGACCAGGGCCAGGCGGTACGCGGCCACCGCGGGCCGCCGCGCCAGGGGCGCCGCGCTCCAGCTGCACTACCGGATCCAGCTGCGGCTTCCGGTGCGCGCCGACCGCGCGGTGTTCTCCTCGTACTGGGGGCGCGGCCACGGCTGCAACCCCGGCGCCCTTGAGGCCGCGGTGCGCGAGCACGCCCCGCACATCCGCACCGCGTGGATCGCCGAACCCCGCCACCACCACGCGGTGCCGACGGGAACCCGGAAGATCCGGCCCGGCACGGCCGCGTACTGGACGGCCCTCGCCCGCTCCAAGTACCTGGTGAACAACGTCGACTTCGACCGCAGGCTGGTCAAGCGCCGCGGCCAGGTGATGATCCAGACCCAGCACGGCACGCCCCTGAAGCTGATGGGCCTCGACCTCCAGGACCGGCCGGCCGCCGCACGGGACACGGACTTCGCGACACTCCTGAAGAACGCCGACAAATGGGACTACGTCCTGTCGGCGAACCGCCACTCGACGCTGGTCTGGGAGCGGGTGTTCCCCGCCTCGTACACGACCCTCGAGTACGGCTACCCGCGCAACGACATCTACCAGCGGGCGACCTCCGCGGACGTGGCCCGCCAGCGCGAGCTCATCGGCATCCCCCAAGGCGCGGTCGCCATCCTCTACGCGCCCACCCACCGCGACTACCGCCGCTCCCAGCTCCGCGCCCTCGACCTGGAGCGGGTGCTGCGGGCGCTCGGCCCCCGCTTCGTGATCCTGACCCGCGCCCATCACTCGTACGAGGCACCGCTCGCCTCCTCGTCGGGTCGCCTGATTGACGTGTCCGACCATCCGAGCGTCGAGTCCCTCTGTCTCGCGTCGGACGCCCTGGTCACGGACTACTCGTCGCTGATGTTCGACTACGCCAACCTCGACCGGCCCGTCGTCCTGCACGCCGACGACTGGGAGGCCTACGAGGCGGCCCGCGGCACCTATTTCGACGTGCGGGACTTCCCGCCGGGCGCGGTCGCGCGCAGCGAGGACGAGCTCACCGACATCTTCGCGACGGGCCACTGGCGCGGCTCGCGCTCGGCCCAGCTGCGCACGGCCTTCCGAAACCGCTTCTGCGTGTACGACGACGGGCGAGCGGCTGAACGAGTTGTGAGGCATGTGGTGCTCGGTGAGCCAGGGGGTCTACCGTCTGTGGCGCCACTGGCGGAGCGGCACCCCGCGCCGGCCGCGGGGGTGGCCGATGAGCCGCTGCCGCGGGCCGACGTATCCGAGCCCACTCCGCGCTTCTAACGGCATCGTGCGCCGAAACGTCCCCCACACGTCCGGCAGCACTGTCCGCCTCCCCCCATCCCCAGGACCAGACATGCAGCAAGCAACAGCGCACGCGTCCACGAACGGCACGGACACGGATCAGTTGCCGAGGCCGCACCGGCTCTCCGACGTGAAGGGATGGTTCCATCCGGTCGACCAGGTGCTCTTCGACTGGATCCTGAGCAGGCAATACGAACGTTCAGAGCGGGGCGACCTCCTGGAACTGGGCGCCTATCTCGGCAAGAGCGCCATTTTCATGGGTACGTATCTGCGCGACGAGGAGACCTTCACGGTCTGCGACCTCTTCGACTCGCCCGCGCCCGACGAGGCCAACTCCGCCGAGATGGGCCGCTCCTACCGGTCCACGCTCACGCGCCGCGCCTTCGAGGCCAACTACCGGTCCTTCCACGACGAGCTCCCGCAGATCGTCCAGGAGCCGTCATCCGGCATCACCGCTCACGTGGAGCCGGACACCTGCCGCTTCGTGCACATCGATGCCTCGCATCTGTACGAGCATGTGCACGCGGACATCGCCGCGGCCCGCGAGGTGCTCGGTGCCGACGGGATAGTCGTCCTCGACGACTTCCGTGCCGAGCACTGTCCGGGCGTGGCCGCGGCGACCTGGGGCGCGGTGGCGAGCACGGGGCTCAAGCCGCTGTGCATCACGGCCACCAAGTTCTACGGAACGTGGGGCGCCTACGACGCGATACACGCCGATCTCGCGGCGTTCCTGAAGGAGCGCGACGACATGTGGCACGGCGCCGAGGAGGTCGCCGAGTTCCCGATGATCCGGATCAGCGGCAAGAAGGCACGGTCGCCGGAGCATCCGGTGTCCCGATACGCCGGAGAGACCCCGGAGCCGGCGCCCACGCCGACCCGCACCAAGGGCCTGCTCGCATCACTGCTTTCGCGGACGGGACGTAACTGAGAGGGCCCCGTAAGGGGCGCGGGGAACTGCGCGACCAGCCCCCACCGACCCGCAGCCATCTCCGCGCCCCAGCAAAGCGCTCAGCGCTCAAGCAGCTCGAACAACGCTTCCCAGCGCTCAAGCACAGCCGCCTCCGAGAACCTCTGCACATTCACCCGCGCCCGCTCCCCCATCGCGTCCCGCAACCGCGGATTGCCGGTGAGGCGGAGGAGACGGTCGGCAAGGGCCTCGACATCGCCCGCAGGGGCAAGCAGCCCGTCCTCGCCGTGCCGGACGATCTCCCGTACGCCAGGCGCGCAGTCGAACGCCGCGCACGGCACCGCGCTGGCCATCGCCTCCATCAGGGCCAACGGAAAACCCTCACCGCGCGATGACTGCACGAAGACCGAGCTCTGCGCGAGCACGCCCGGCACATCGCCGGTGCGGCCCATCCACTCCACCGAACCGTCGAGGCCGAGCCGCGTGCACTGGCGCCTGAGGTCGGCCTCGTCCGCGCCCGCGCCGTAGATCCGCAGCGTCCAGTCGGGGCGCTGCGGGGCAACAAGGGCCCAGGTGTCGACGAGCATGTCGACGCCCTTCTGGTCGGCGAGCCTGCCGATGCTGCAGACCACCTTCTGGCGGCGCTGCGAGGGGACTTCGGGCAGGTGCGCAAGGGCGTTGGGCATCGCTCCGACGTTGTGCATGCCGTCGGCGATCCAGTCGTCGGCGTCCTCCTGGGTGAGCGCGAGCCAGCGGTCGACGGAGGGGTAGTTGCGCTTGACCGAGCGGTAGCGGTGGCAGGCACGGGTGTAGGCGTACGACTCGTGGCTCATGCCGATGATGCGCAGGCCGGCGGTGTCCGCCTCCCTGATCCACTCCATCGGCCAGACCTGCGTGACGATGGCGACGGCTCCGGGGCGCGCGGCACGGAAGAGCCCGGAGAGCCGGTCGACCGTCCGCTTCTTGGCGGCGATCCGCGCCGATTCGCGGCGCAGCGCCACGACGTTGAGACGGCCGAAACCGCGTAGGGGGCGGGGTGTCGGGGGGTGCTCGCGGTAGAGGCTGGTCACGGGGTAGCCGAGGTCGTCGGGGAGCACCAGTTTCAGCTCGGCCTCGTGGACGCCGATCACGTGCACGCGGTGGCCGCCGGCCTTGAAGAGGCGGGCCATCTGGTGGGCCCAGGCGGTGACTCCGCCCAGCTCGTCGACGGTGTTCGCGACGAGGAAGAGGTCGCGGCTGCGCACCGCGGCCGCGGTCGTGGTGGTCATGTGCCGGCCCCCTTGGCTGCCTTGACTGCGTCTTTCGTGTTCCCGAACCGCTCCCCGAACAGCGCGTCCACCACGTCCGCGGCGGCCCGCCCCTTGTCGTACGCGCCGAAGCGTTGCGCGAACGTCCGCCGGGCGTCGGTCCACGCCGCGTCGGACTGCTTCAGCGTGGCAAGCATCCGCAGCAGCTCCTCCTCGGTCTCGACCACGGGGCCGCCCGCGTCGTCCCGCAGCGCGAAGTAGCTGCCCCGCTCGGCCGCGTACGCGTCGAGGTCCGGCGCGAAGTGCACCAGCGGCCGGTCCAGGAGCGCGAAGTCGAACATGATCGACGAGTAGTCGGTCACCAGGATGTCGGCGAGGCAGAGCAGTTCGCTGACGTCGTGGTGGGCGGAGACGTCGACGACGGTGCCCGGCGGGCACACGGGGAGGCTCGCCGCCTCCATGTAGTGGGCGCGCACCAGGAGTACGTGGGTGTCGCCGAATCGGTCGGCGAACTTCCGTACATCCAGGGGGAGTTGTGCGGGTCTACTGCCCTTGGGCAGGCCGCGGAAGGTCGGCGCGTAGAGGACGACCGTCTTGTGGTCGGGGATGCCGAGTGCGGCGGCCGCGGCCGGGCGCGGGAAGCGGCCCGACGTCTCGTCGTCGGCGCGTGCGGCGACGAGCCGGTCGTTGCGCGGATAGCCGCAGCGCAGCAGCCGGTCGTCGGGGATGCCGTAGGCGCGGGCGAGGGTGTTCACGTCGTGCTCGGAGCGCACAAGGAAGTGGTCGAAGCGGTCGACGGCGCGCTGCAGGCGGGCGCGCTGCGGGGCGTTCTGCGTCTTGAGGCGCGCCTCGTCGAAGCCCATCCGCTTGTACGCGGAGCCGTGCCAGGTCTGCAGATACGTGGTGTGGCGCGGCTTCTCCAGGGCGTGCGGGAAGCCTTGGTTGTCGATCCAGAACTCGGCGCGGGCAAGGGACCAGAGGTAGCGCCAGGACCAACGGCGGGCCAGCCGGGCCGACTTGGGGAATCCGTCGGTGGACTTCGCGTACGACCAGGTGCAGCGGAGGCGCAGTCCCCGGTCGAGGATCTCCTGGTGGACCGCGCGGGGGCTGTCGCCGTAGCACTTGCCCATGTGGCTCTCGAAGACCACCGAGCCCTTGCTGACGGGAAGGCGGCGCAGCACCCGCCGGTAGGCGCGGATCTTGACGGGCTGCGCGCCGAGCCGGTCGAGCCTCTTGCGCAGGGCGCGGATCCGCAGTTTCAGCTTGCGGGCGGGGCGGAAGTGCGTGGCGTAGTGCAGTGCCGCACGCAGGGCGCGGGTGGTCCGGTCGCGGGGCCGCAGGCGCAGCTCCAGCTTGTTGCCGCCGGTGACGGTGATCCCCGGGCTCCTGCTCACGGTCTCCCGCTCGGCGACGAGTTCGGTACTCAACTCATCGCCGCCCGCCGTCAGTTGGAGTCTTGGCTCCCACACGCGGTCGCCGGTGCCGAGTTCGCGCGGGCCGCCGGTGAGCCGGACCCTGGCCCGCCAGACGATCGCGCCGTCGTCGTGGCGCACTTCCTCGACGGGTACGCGAAAGCCGCGCCGTGCAGCTCCGCGCGCCCGGACGTGGAGCCGGGCGGTGAGCGGCGGGCGCTCCGGGAGCAGGTTCGCGGGCAGCGCGACCCGGCCTTCGAGGACCGCTTCAGCGCCGTCGACCGCGCATCCGGTGAGGCGGTTGAGGAGTCGCGTCTCGCTCAACTCCCGGTGCTGGTGGCCGAGTTCCGTGACGTCGAGCACCTCGCGTACGCGGGGATCGTCGAGGCCGTCGGCCCGCCAGTAGACCTTGCCGTCGCGCTCGGTCAGCTCCGAGACCACCGCCCCCGGCCTGCCGAGTGCGTACGCGGCCGCGAGGACGCCCTCCGTGTCGCCCTCCGCGAGCAGCCGTACGCACACGCGCTCCACCGGTGCGAGCTCGTCCAGGGCGCGCAGGTCCACGCGGCCCTCCAGGTGGGGGGCGAGCGCGGCGGTGGTCTCGCGGCGCTGCTCGGCGGTGAGCCGCGGGAACGTCCGCGCGCACGGCAGCACATGGTCGCCGAGGAAGGCCCGCTCGCGCCGGTCGCAGAGGTCGAGGCGGCCGAGGCCGATCAGGAGCGCGGCGGCGCGGGAGTTGGCCTCCGCGAGGGCGGGGGTCTCGCGGGCGGGGGCGAGGGCCGCGCGGCGGGTGGTGATCAGGTTGGGCACGATCGCGACGCCCTTGGCGGCGAGCGCGGCCCGGACGCCGAAGAGGACCTCGCTGTGGGCGAGGTCCTCCGCGTACCGCAGCGCTGCCCGTTCCAGGACGTCACGGCGGATGCAGAACCCGGTGAGCAGGGAGTCCCTGACGACGAGTTCGGGGGCGTCGGCGAGGTCGTGCACCACCCTTGTCCTGCCGTGCACTCGGTCCTGCCAGCCGGGGCCCCGCTCCTTCTTGCCGCTGCCCGTGAGCCGCGTCCAGCGGCCCGCCACCAGGTCGGCTCCGGTGGAGCGCGCCGCCTCGAAGAGGTTGCGGCAGGCGTGCGCCTGGACGCGTTCGCCCGCGCCGACGACCATGACGTACCGGCCGCGTGCCGCGTCGAGCCCGAGGTTGCGCGCCGCCCCCGTGGAGAGGTCGCCTTCGGCGCGCACGAGGCGCACCCGGTGCGGGTGGTCGGCGGCGAGTGCGGCGGCCGCCTCGCTCACCGCGGGCTCGGTGCCGGGGTCGACGACGACGGCCTCGACGCCCGCCATCGACTGGCCCATGACGGACCGCACCGAGGCCTTCAGCGCGCCCGCGTCCTTGCCGCCGACGACGACACAGCTGATGTCGTGCAGATCGGGCGTACTGCTGCTCATGCGCGGCCTCCCTCGGGTGTGCCGTCCCCGCGCGCGACGCTGGCGAGCATGGCATCCACGACACCGGCGGCTGCGCGCCCGTCGTCCAGGTCGCAGAAGACCTCGCGGAATCGGTCGTACGCGTCGGCGTACGCGGCGGTGGCCGCCCGCGGGTCGCGCAGCGCTTCGATCACCTCGTCGCCCGTCGTGAGCAGCGGCCCCGGTGCCTGGGCCGCGAAGTCGAAGTAGAAGCCGCGCAGGGTGTCGCGGTAGTGGTCGAGGTCGTAGGTGTGGAAGAGCATCGGGCGGCCGGTCTGCGCGAAGTCGAACATCAGGGACGAGTAGTCCGTCACCAACACGTCGCTGATCAGGAGGAGTTCACTCACGTCGGGGTAGCGCGTGACGTCGCGGACGAAGTCGGACTCGGGGACGGCGCCCCCCACCAGGTAGTGCCTGCGCACGAGGAGCACCTGGTCGTCGCCGATGGCGCGCTCGGCGGCGGCCAGGTCGAGCCGCAGGTCGAGGCCGTAACGGCCGCCCTTCTTGGGCTGGTTCTCGCGCCAGGTCGGCGCGTACAGGACGACGCGTCTGCCCTCGGGGATGCCGAGCCGTTCGCGTACGGACGCGGCGACCTTCTCGCGGTCGACGGCGTGCAGCAGGTCGTTGCGCGGGTAGCCGCACTCCAGGACCTCGCCGGTGTGGCCGAAGGCGCCGCGCAGCAGGGGCGTCGAGAAGCGGTTCGGGGACACGAGCACGCTCCACTGGGCGGCGCGGGCGGGCAGCGTCGCCATGTAGGCGGCGTCCCCGGACGCGTGGCCCGCCAGGTCGCGGCCGATGCGCTTGAGCGGGGTGCCGTGCCAGGTCTGCACGACGAACTGCCCTTCGGCGCGCTCGAACCAGTCGGGCAGCTGGGTGTTGGTCACGATGTGGCGGCATCGGGCGAGCGCCTCGTACCAGTCGGCGCTCCACATGGCGATCGGCACGGCGCTCTCGGGCAGCTCGACCTGCTGGTCGCGCACCACCCACAGATGCTCCAACTCGACGTCACGGCCGACCAGTTCCTCATGGATGGCGCGGGGCGAGTCCGAGTACTGCCGTCCGTCGAAGCTGCAGTACAGGACGGCGTCCCGCAGCCGGGCGCCGCGCTGTGCCGCGTACGCCTCACGCAGCCGCCGCTGCCGGGGGCCGCCCCGGTCGGCCGGGGGCAGCGCGGATCCGGAGCGCAGGTGCAGGCCGTCCTGGGCGTGCCGCTTCAGCGTGATCTCACGGCGGGACAGGGTGCGGGTGAGCGGCAGTCGGCGGTCGGTGCCGGGCGCCACGCACACCGGGGTGTACTCATCGGGGTCGCTCTCGCCCGGCTCGCGCAGGTAGAGGTTCCAGCGCCCCTCGGCGAGCGGCAGGGTGCCCGCATGGCCCCGGACGGCCTCCGGTCGCAGTGCCGCCGTGAACCGTCCGCCGTCGATCCGCACCGGAAGCACGGCCTCGTCGCCGTGGCCGCCGTGCACGAGGACGAGCTCCCCGGTGCGGGGCCGCTCGGCCGGGTGGCTGCCTTCGAGGACGAGTTCACCGTCCCAGGTCACGCTGTCGACGAGCGGCCGCACGGTCTGGTCGCGCAGCTCCAGGTTGCCCGACGCGTTGGCGAGGACGAGGAGTTCACGTCCCGGCCGCAGGCCGTACCGGCCCGGCGCCACCTCGGGGCGGACGGCCAGCGGGGTGCGCTCCCCGCCGCCACGGACCACCGCGACACCCCACGGGTCGGCCTTGCGCGGCTCGCCCGTGCGCTCGTCCACCTCGGTCTTGAAGAGGCCGAGCGGCACGTCCGCGCTGAAATCCCGGCTGTTCACCACGGCCGGGACGTCGTGTGCCTCCTTGGTGTGCCAGTTCTCGACGCGTACGGAGTCGATGGCCTGGGACTCGCCCGCCGCGAGCCGCCCGTGCAGCCGGACGGCACCACCGCACCCCTCGTGCGCGACGAGCCGCGCCGCCACCCGCTCCGTGCGCAGCCGCAGACGTCCCTTGCTGTGCGTGACGGCCACCCGCAGGAAGTCCTCCAGATACCGCACGGGCAGCGCGGGAAGGCCGCTCATCCTGACAGGCCCTGTGCGCGGCAGGAGCCCGCTGACCGCGCCCATCTCCACGTTCCAGGTGGTACTGCGCAGCTTGGTGACGGTCCTCCTGGGATCGACGACCGTCTCGAACCCGGACCGGTCGTAGCTGTGCAGCCCCTGCTTGGAGCGGTACGTCGCCTCGCGCGCCCGCACCGTGCGCAGCTTCAGCGGAAGGACGCGCCGCCGCCCCGCCCGCAGCCAGGCGACCCTGGCCCGCGCCCCGATCCGCCCGGCCGGCAGATTGCGGATGTACGCGAAGCCCTTGAGCCGCAGCAGGCCGTCGTCGTCCCACGCGGCCTGCGTGAGCTGCGCGGTGAGCGGCACGTCGGAGCGCTTGAGGGCGACCGTCTCGCGCGGCAGCCCGCCGATCCCCGGGTAGTCGGCCCGGCGCCTGCGCAGGCCGCGGACCCGGAAGGCTCCCGGGTTGGACTTCTCGTACGCCATGAAGGCCATCAGGTCGCCGACGCGGCGCTGCTGTACGAGCCGCCATCGGACGCGCAGGGCGAGCGGCAGCGCGTCCACGACCGATCGGTCGACGGTGGCGGCGAAGGCGTTGGCGTGGTCGAGGAAGGCCTCGTGGTACTCGGCGTCGCCGTGCGGCAGGGCCTCCATGAACAGCCACAGGTCCCCGGAGAACACCGTCCGGTCGTAGCGCCGCTTGGCCTCGGCCCAGAGCTCGCCCTCCGGTGTCCCCTCCGTCTCCCCCGCCTTCCCGGCGAGGAAGCCGCTCGCCGCGAGGACGGCGGCGGTGCGGTCGCGGACGGCGCGGGGCTCGGTGCGGCCGCTGGTGATGGAGCCGTCGCGGTCGCGCCAGAGATAGACGGGGTCCTTGAGCACGTCGACGGCGTCGGCGAGGAAGTGGGCGGGGATCGTCACGGGGGTGTCCTCGAAGAGGACACCCTCCGGGAAGGCAAGGTCGTGCCGGTCCCAGAAGGTCCTGCGGAAGACCTTGTTGCAGGCGATGCGGTCGCCGAGCAGACCCCAGTCGCGGGTGACGTGCGTGCCGCTGCGGTCCGTCTCCATCGTCTTGCGGAACATCGGGGACTGCCTGCTCACGCCGTCGGGCCGCAGCCGGTGGACGTTGCCGGTGACGAAGTCGGAGCCCGACTCATCGAGCGCCGCGAGCATCCGTTCGTACGCGTCGGGCGGCACCACGTCGTCGCTGTCGACGAACGCCAGAAAGCTGCCGTGTGCCTCTCTGACCCCCGCGTTGCGGGCCGCGCCGAGCCCTGCGTTCTCCTGCTCGACCAGCCTGAATCTCTCGTCCCGTGCGGCGAACTCACGGGCGATGCGCGGACTCCCGTCGGTGGAACCGTCGTTGACCATGACCACTTCGAAGTCCGGCATGGTCTGCTCGGCCAGTGACCGTAGGCAGGAGTCGAGGAACTCCTCGACGTTGTAGACGGGGACGACGACGGCGAGTCGGGGTGTCATGCGCTGCGCACATTCCTTCCGGAGAACTGTCGGGCACGGCTGCGCGTCCTGCGGGGGACCTACTGGTTAACAACAACAGCCGCCCTCGCGGGTCACCCGCCCAGAGCCATTCGAGTGATCACGCGTCGAGCCCCGTGCCCGCGGCCGGACGGCTTGCGGGTACGGGGCTCGATGACAGGTGTGTCCGGTTCAGGGTTTGACGGCGATCCGCCCCTCGTCCATGCGCAGCAGAAGCAGCCGCTCGCCGGTCTTGTCCAGGAACTCGTCGACCGCCTGGCGCGACCCCTGCCAGTAGCCGTAGTCGTCGATGAGCAGGACGCCGCCGCTGACCAACCGCCCGTAGAGGTAATCCAGTTCGTGCTTGGTGGAGGCGTACCAGTCGGTGTCGAGGCGCAGGACGGAGATCTGCTCGGGGGCGCGCTGCGGGACGGTCTCCTCGACCCTGCCCTGGACGTAGTGCACCCGCTCCTCGGGGTACGGCACCTTCGCGAAGCCCGACTTGACGTCGTCCAGGGAGGCGACCGCCCAGATCGGACGGTCCTTGCCCTGCACCTTGAGCAGTTCCTCCGCGGACTTGCCGTCCCTGCGCAGGTCCTCGTCGGTGGGCGAGGTCATGCCCTCGTACGTGTCGAAGAGGTACAGGTCGCGCTCGGTGTCACCGGCGGCGAGCAGGGTCTTGGCGCAGGCCTGCATCGAACCGCCGCGCCACACACCGCACTCGACGATGTCGCCGGGGATGTCGTGCCGGACGACGTGGCGGGTCGCCAGGATGAAGGCGTTCAGCCGCTCGGGAGAGGTCATCGTGTACGGCTTCACCGCACGGATGATGTCCTTCGCCTCGTCGTCGTAGTCGGCGGGGAGCTTCAGGGCCTTCGGCTTCGAGGCCGCGCCCGGCACCGTCACGCCCTGGGCCGGCATCGGGTTGCGGGTCAGCTGGTATCCCGTCAGTTGCTTGAGTGCGCCGTTCACTGCGCGTCGCCATGACATGGGAGCGGACAGTACGCGCGACTCATCCGTGATGTCATATTTCGTCAACCTAGAGTTTTTCGGCTTGACTTGATGCCGATGCAGGCCGTTCGTCCCCCGAGCGCGGGGCCATCACCTTCGGCCTTCCGCAGTGCGCGCGGCCCTCGACGGGCTTGGGCAGCGGGACGGATTCGACGCCGCCGACCTTGTTCGCCCACCACCTCGTCGTGGTCCGTACGAAGGCCATGGTGAGCCTCGGGTAGCGCTCGGGCCGCTGGAAGACGCCGACGGAGTCACCCCAGTAGGCGTGCTTGGCGTCGATGCTTCCGTAGGCGTGGCGGATGCCCTTCATCGGCGGGAAGTCCGTGTAGGCCTCGCGGAGTTCGAGCCGGGTGTACGCGGCGAGGGCGCGGTATCCGTCCGGGTAGTAGCGCCAGCAGTCCTGCGCGTCGTGCACATGGCCGCGCGAGGGCGCGGTCACGAAGGCGATGCCGTTCGGCCTCAGGACGCGGGCGATCTCCAGCATCGTCGCCCAGAAGAAGGGGATGTGCTCGAAGGCCTGCCCGGAGATGACGAAGTCGGCGCTGCGGGACTTCACGGGGATGCGGTACGGCTTGGTCATCACCGCGTCGACATTGCGGCCGTCGAGCACGTCGATGCCCACGTACTCCGTGTCGCGCCCTTCGAGCAGGGCCTTGTGGGTGCGGGTCTGCCCGTCGGAGACCCGGGCGCCGAGGTCGACGACCCGGTGGCGCTTCCCGGTGGGCATGTACTGCTCGACGCAGAGTTCCATCTGTTCGTACGCGGACTGGTGCACGTCTCCTCCAGCACAGGGGATTCTTCGATTTGCCCGCGTTCAACGCGTATCCACCCAAAGGGTCACGCCGTCAACTGGCTTCCTCAGACGCCCGCTTGACGGTCAGTCGGCGTGGTGTGTGCCGGGCCCACCATTTCCTCGCGGGTTCCTCGACGTACGTGTACATCGCCCAGGACAGCGCGGTCGCCACGACGGCGACACCGATCAGGGTGAACAGGGCGGAGTTCTCGGGCTGCGGGCGGCCCCAGGCCTCGATGCACAGCCGGTTGAGGGTCTGGTGCAGCAGATAGAAGGCGTACGACCAGAGCCCGAGCAGCACCATGGGGCGCGAACAGAGCCAGCCCCTGCGGCCGGCCAGCTCGCGCTGGACGTACGCGGTGATGAGGAGCGCGGCGAAGACCGCGGCCAACGGGCGTACGGTCCAGCCGAGTTGATCGGCGAGGTGCGTGCCCGCCCAGGCCTCGCGGTGGCAGTACGCGACGGTGTACACCGCGAAGGCGCCGGCGATGGCGGGCGGGCCGAGCCGGAATCGATGCCCCCGGCGCAGGGCGAGCGCGCAGACCATCCCGGCGGCGAACTCGGGGAGCCGGGTCACCGGGTGCCGCATGATCCACTCGGTGGCGAAGGGCGAGAGATGGGTGGCCGCCCACCAGTTGACCGCCCACATCCCGGCGAGGCCCGTCACCGCGACGAGGGCCAGGGTGCGGGTGCGGTGCCGCAGGGCGGCGCGGATCGCGCAGGGGAAGAGCAGATAGAAGAAGGCCTCGACGCTGAGGGTCCAGGAGACGGGGTTGCCGGGGAGGGTCGGGGTGACGCCGGGGAACCAGGTCTGCACGAGGAACAGCGGGGCGACGGAGCTGAAGAGGTCCGTCGGGACGCCGCCCCAGAGGTAGAAGACAAGGACGCAGGGCACGGTGGCGGCCAGGTGCGCGGGCCAGATGCGGCCGATCCGCCGCCAGTAGAACAGTCCGGCGCGGGTGCCGGGGCGGTGCCCCCAGGTGAGCAGAAAGCCGGACAGGACGAAGAAGAACCCGACGCCGTTCGCGCCCATCATGGAGTAGGGGAAGAGCAGTGGTGCGTGGGCGACGCCGCCTTGGGCACTGAGGCCGGTGAAGTGGTGGGCGAAGACCGCGAGGGCGGCGAGAAAGCGAAGGCCGGTGAGGGAGTCGACGCGGGGCGCGGTTTCGGGGCGGCGCTCGGTGGGGGTGCGGGTCTGCTGGGGGAGGGCCGCGGTCATGCGGGGGTCTCCTCTGCCTCTGGGAACGTGCGCTCGCACGCGGGACGATGGCGGTGCTTGGACCGTGCAGGGGAAATGATCATTAAGTGGACCAACCCTTGCACCCCGGCTCGGTCACTCCCTTCTGCGCCACCCGGGTGACCCGTACGCGGCCACGCCGGGCTACGGAGTGAACAGCGGGCAAAGTGGTGCAATGCGCCATATTAGGTTCATGTCTTCGCGGCACGTCGGACTCGCCCCATGAGTCCGGCCCTGCCGACCGCCGCACGACGGTCCCTCGCCACCGCAAGGACCATCCGCTTCCGTGCGGAGCGCGCCGCGGCGGGGCGGGGCGGCGGGCAGTTGCTCCCGCCGCCCGTGCACCTCTCACTGCGGGACAGCCGCACGCTCAACCTCGCGATCGCCGCCCTCCCGGGGGAGCTGATCGACCGGGCCCATCTCCTCGTCTCGCGCGGCCACCGGCGCTTTTGCGTACCGCTCGCCTTCGAGCGGCACACCGACGGGCGGCTGCTGCTCACCGGGACGGCGACGTTGCGCGACGTACTCGACGAGGAGAGCGGCGGACCCGCGGGCTCGCCCCGCATCGGCGACGGTGTCTGGCGGCTGACGCTGGTCACCGCGGACCCCCGCGGGCGGGTGCGGCGGCGCGGCATCGGGATCGGGACCGACGGGGGCGCCTCCCTGCCGCCCACGCCGACCGTGCTCCATGCCCCCAACCCCCGTACCGGCACGCTCATCCGGATCGTCCGGTGCCGCAGCGGCCGTGCCGTGCTTCAGGTGACGCGGTCACGGCCACGTGCCGAGCTGCTGCGCTTCGTGCCCTGCGGCGACGGCATCACCGTGCACGGGCGGCTCGTCAGGACGGCGGCGGGGCGGCGCTGGCGGGCGAGGGCGGTGCGGCGGCGCGACGGGGTCACCGTCCCGGTGGGGGCGCTGTGGGAGGGCGCCGAGTTCAGCTTCCGGCTGCCGCTCGGGGAGATGGCGGGGGCGGGACCCGGCCAGTGGGTGTGGGACTTCCAGGTGGAGGGCGACGGGGACGCGGGCGAGGGCCCGCTGCCGCTGGGGCGCTGGCTCCACGACGTACGCGATCCCGCCGCCGCCTTCCCCACCCCCTTCCGCGTCTTCGCCCTGCCGGGCGGCGCCCTCGTCCGGGCGCACGCGCACTTCACCAAGTCCGGGGCGTTCGCGGTCACTTGCTGGGACATCACGGATCAGACGTCATAACGGGGTCCGGACCGGACCTCACTCAGGAGACCTCATGAAGATCACGTACCTCCTCGGCTGGGGCGACGAGATGGGCGGCACCGAGCTGGCCACCTACACCCAGGCGCAGCATCTGGCGGACCGGCACGACGTCGAGGTCATCTCCGTCTTCCGGACCCGCCCCGAGCCGTTCTTCCCCGAGGCCCGCAGCCTCCCCGTCCGCTATCTGGTGGACCGCACCGCCACCCCCGAGCGGCCCGTGCGCGGCTCGCGCCTGGACGACGCGGCGTGCCGGACGCTTGCCGCGCTGCCCAGCGAGCTGATCAGGCCGGGCTGGGAGCCCGCGTTCGACCGGCTCTCCGACGTCGAGATGGCCGCCGCCCTCGCAACCCTTGACACCGACGTCCTGGTCACCACCACGCCCGCGCTGATGGCCGCCGCCGTCGAGCTGGTCCCCGCCCACGTCGTCACCGTGCACCAGGAGCACCGCCCGACGCAGCGCCGCGGCCCGTCCGGCGAGCCCCTGCTCCTGCACGCGCCGCGCCTGGACGCCCTGGTCACCCTCACCGACCGCACCCGTGACTGGATCGCGGAGTCCCTCGGCGCGACCGCCCCCGAGCTCGCGGTCATCCCGAACGCGGTGCCCGACGGCTTCCGGCCGCGCGCCGACGGCGAGAGCAAGGTCATCGTCATGGCGGCGCGGCTCACCGGCGAGAAGCGCGTCGACCACGCCGTACGGGCCTTCGCCGAGCTGGCCGACGCCTATCCGGACTGGACGCTGCGGATCTTCGGCGGCGGCCACCGCGAGCAGCAGCTGCGCCGCCTGGTCGACGGCTTCGGCCTGCAGGACCGCGTCGAACTCCTCGGCCCCTGCCAGGACATGGCCGCCGAATGGGCCAAGGCGGGGCTCAGTCTGATGACCGCCGGGCACAACGAGGCGTTCCCGCTGGTGCTGCTCGAAGCGCTCGCGGCGGGCGTGCCCGTCGTCGCGTACGACGTCCTGACCGGGCCCGCCGAGATCGTCAGGCACCGTGTGGACGGGCTGCTCGTACCGCCCGGCGAGGTGCATGAACTGGCCGCCGCGATGGCCGAGTTGATGGGCGACCCGGAGACCCGGCGGTCCTACGCCCGGGCCGCGCGCGAAGGCGTCTACGCCCGTTTCTCCTCCGCCGAGATCACCGCGCGCTGGCAGGAGCTGTACTCCCGGCTCGTGGCCCGCCGTGCCGCCCCCGAGCGGCTGCACGACCGGGCGGACCGGGTGGCGCTCGGCGTCGCGTCCGGCGGCAGCGGATTCCGCCCGACCACCCCGTACACCCTGGACGCCGCCCCCGACGCCGACGAGCGCGCCCGCGAGGACGAGATCGCCGCGGCCGACACCAGCGGACTGCTCATCCGCTCGGTGGGCCGCCTGGCCGAGCGGCGTGACGACGTGCTCGCACCCGACATGACCGCCTTGAACCTCGAACTCACCGCCACCGCCCTGGAGGCGCAGGACATCCCGTACGTCCTGGTCCGCGACGCCGGCACCGCGCACACCATCGCCGTGGCCGACGACGAGCGCGACGGCGCCCTCAAGGCGCTCGCCGGGTCCCTGCACGGCCGGCCCGTCTACGCCGAGCTGGTCAACCCGCGGGACGCGGCCCCCGGAGTGGTGCTCGCCGAACGCCTCGACCGTATCGGCGAGGTCGCGGGCGTCAGGGTCTTCAAGCCGGTGACCACGACGACGCTCTCGCTGCGGCACGGCGTCGGCCAGGCCTGCACGGTGGCGTTCTGGCCGCGCACGGACATCCGGTCCGACACCCGCCGCGCCCCCTTCGGCACCACCATCGCCGGGGCCGAACTCCCCTCGCTCACCCCCACCGCCACGCTGCGCGTCGCCGACCGCACCTACCCGACGCTCGACGTCTTCGCCCAGCTCCTCATGGGAGACGTCGACTTCCCCATCGACGCGGTCTACACCTGGGTCGACGACTCCGACCCCGAGTGGCGCGCCCGCCGCGAGGCCGCGCTCGGCGGCCCCGACGACGGTTCGTCCGCCGACCACGGAGCGGTCCGCTTCCGCAACCGCGACGAACTCCGTTACTCGCTGCGCTCGTTGGCGATGTACGCCCCGTGGATCCGGCACATCTACCTCGTCACGGCGGGCCAGACACCGTCCTGGCTGAACGCGGACCACCCGGACGTGACGGTGGTCGACCACCGCGACCTCTTCGCCGACCCGGACGCCGCGCTCCCCACCTTCAACTCGCACTCCATCGAGAGCCAACTGCACCGCATCGAGGGCCTGTCGGAGCACTTCCTCTACTTCAACGACGACATGTTCCTCGGCCGCCCCACCACCCCGGACACCTTCTTCCTCAGCTCCGGCACCGCCCGCTTCTTCTGGTCGACGGCGTCCGTGCCCGCCCTCCCGGTGTCACCGGACGACGAGGGCTATCTGGCGGCGGCGAAGAACAACCGCGAGCTGCTGCGCCGCGAGTTCGGCAGGACGGCGACCCACAGCTTCTTCCACGCGCCCTACGCCCTGCGCCGCAGCGTGCTCGCCGAACTCACCGAGCGGTTCCCGGACGAGCTCGGGGCCACCGCGCGCAGCCGGTTCCGCTCGAACGGCGACCTCGCGCTCGTGTCGTCCCTGCACCACCACTACGCGTACCTCACCGGCCGCGCCGTGCCGGGCGTCATCGCGTACGACTTCGTGGATATCGGACGCCGCGCGGACCACGCCCGCCTCGGCCAACTGCTCCAGTCCCGCGGCAAGACGGCCTTCTGCATCGGCGAGTCCCCCGACAGCGAGCTCGCGGACGAGGAGATGGCTCTGGCCATCCGCTCGTTCCTCACGGCGTACTTCCCCGTGCGCTCGCCGTACGAGAGGTGAGGAACAGCCGCCGCACCACCCGCTCGGCGGCGCCCCCGTCGTCGTACGGACAGAACCGCGCCCGGAACGCCGAGCGCAGCTCCGTCGCGTCGGCCGTGTCCCAGCCGCCGCTCCGGAAGAGGTCCGTGAGTTCCTCCTCGGTGGTGGCCACGGCCCCCGGTGTCTCGCCCGGCCGCCCGGAGAGCAGGTCGAAGTAGGTCCCGCGGGCCAGCCGGTACGCCTGCCAGTCGGGGGCGTACGTGACGATCGGGCGGTCCAGGCAGGCGTAGTCGAACATCAGCGACGAGTAGTCCGTGACCAGGGCGTCGGCGGCCAGGCACAGGTCTTCCACGCGCGGGTGCCCGGTGACGTCGATGAGCTGGGGATGGGCGCGCAGGCCCGCTTCGGCGCCGTAGAAGTAGTGGGCGCGCACGAGCACGACGTACGAGGGGCCGAGCGCACGCACGAAGCGCTCCAGGTCGAGGCGGGGCAGGAAGCCCTTCTGGTAGTCGCGGTGGGTGGGCGCGTAGAGCAGCACCGTACGGCCGTCCGCGACCCCCAACTCCTCGCGGATCCGGGCGACTTCGCTCTCCCCCGCCGCGAAGTAGACGTCGTTGCGCGGATAGCCGGCCTCCAGGGACTCGTACGACGTCGAGGGGTAGACCCGCTCCCAGATCTCCGTGGAGTGCGGGTTGGCGGAGAGGCTGAGGTCCCACTGGTCGGTGTGGTCGAGGACCTTCTGGAAGCTGATGCCGTGCGTGCCCGCCGGGTACCGGCGCTGGTCCAGGCCCATCTTCTTGAGCGGGGTCCCGTGGTGGGTCTGGAGGTAGACCTGGCCGGGGCGTTTGGTGAAGCCGCCGGGGAAGCTGGAGTTGTTGATCAGGTAAGTGGCGCGGGCCATCGTCTGCCAGTAGCGCCGGGAGCCCTCGATGACGTACTCGACACCGGCGGGCACCCGGTGCTTGTTGCGGCTCGAGATCACCCACACTCCCTTGATGTGCGGGGCCAGTTCGCGTGCCTTTGCGTGGATGGCGGCCGGGTTGCAGGAGATGCCGCGGTTCCAGTACGCGCCGTACACCGCGAGTTGGGGGTCGAGGGAGCGGCGCAGGTCGGTGCGGTAGGTGACGCGCATGGCGCGGGCGCGGAGCTTCTTCTTCTGGCGGGCGAGCTGCCGGGTGACTCTCTTGCGCCGGGACTCCCGCTCGCGGTGTGCTTCGTGGGCTGCGTACGAGGCGGCGGCGAGGGCCTTCTCGCCCGCACCGGCGGGGGGAGTGGACGCGTACGTGCGGTACAGGCGGGACGCCGCGCGGAAGAAGTCGCGGCGGTCGCGCGGCGCGATGCGGCCGGGGTCGTCGAGCACGGCGAGCAGATGCGCGGCGGCGTGCGGCAGGAGCCGCTCGCGGCCCGCCGGGTCGGCGGCGGCGAGCAGCTCCCCGTAACGCCCGACGACCGCGAAGTGCGCCCGCCCCGGCGACTTGGCGAAGCTGCCGCCGCGCCGCTCGCGCCAGCGCACACAGGGCTCGTCGAGTGCGGCGACGCGGGCGCCGGGCGCGAGGATCGCGCGGTGCACGGGGATCACGTCCTCGTACGGCCCGTCGCTGAACACCAGGCGGTGCCGCTGCCAGAAGACGCGCCGGAAGACACGGTTCCAGGCGGCCACGGTGACGGCCACGGGGTCGCCGCTCAGGTCGTCGCCGCCCGCGCGGACGTTCTCCCACCAGTCGACGCGGTCGTGGCCGGTGAGCAGCACGTCCGGCTCTTCGGCGCGGTCGATGGCGGCCGCGATCGCCTCAAGGGCGCCCGGCAGGAGGAGGTCGTCGCCGTCGAGGAAGAGCAGGTAGGTGCCGGTGGCGCGGTCCGCGCCGATGTTGCGGGCGGGGCCGGGTCCGGCCTGCGCGGGGGTGCGGACGACTTGCACGCGCGGGTCGCGCTCCGCACACTGCGCGGCGATCGCCGCGGAGGCGTCCGGCGACGCGTCGTCCACGACGATCAGCTCCAGGTCTCCGAAGCTCTGGTCAAGCACGGAGTCCAGGCATTCCCGCAGGTAGCCCTGGACGCGGTGGGCGGGGACGACAACCGAGAAGCGCGACATGGGCACTGACGGTAGTCAGCCGGACACGGCCTGTCGAAGACCGTTCCTCACTCATTGGTGTGAAGGAAGGCAAAGACATTGACGAGAAGGGGCCTGGAGGGGGCAAAAGGGATGAATACGCCCGTACTCCCATGATTGCTCCCATGCTTACTCCCATCCCTGGGAGCGTACGAAAGGCCGTTCGCCGTGCAGCCCCGTCTCAGCGTGGTCGTGCCCATCTACAACGTCGAAGAGTTTCTGGAGGAGTGCCTGGAGTCGATCGCCGGGCAGACCATGGCCGACCTGGAGGCCGTGCTCGTCGACGACGGCTCGACGGACGGCAGCCCGCGGATCGCGCGCGAGTTCGCCGCGAAGGATCCGCGGTTCGTCTATGTGCGCCAGCCGAACGCGGGACTCAGCGCGGCCCGCAACACCGGGGTCCGGCACGCGACCCCGACCGCCGACTACCTGGCCTTCGTCGACAGCGACGACATCGTGCCGCACGACGCGTACGCGCGGATGACCGCGAGCCTGGACTCCACCGGGTCCGACTTCGCGAGCGGCAACGTCTGGCGGCTCAACGAACGCGGGCGTCAGCAGGCCTGGCAGTACAAGTGGCTCACCGAGCCGCGCTCGCGCACCCACATCAGCCGCGACCTGGAGCTGCTCGCCGATCGCGTCGCCTGGAACAAGGTCTTCCGCCGCGCCTTCTGGGACCGGCACGGCTTCACCTTCCCCGAGGGCAAGCTCTACGAGGACACCCCCGTCATGATCCCCGCGCACTTCCTCGCGGGCTCGGTGGATGTGCTGAGCGACCACGTCTACTACTGGCGGGTGCGCGAGGGGTCCATCACCCGGCGGCGCACGGACGTCAAGGGCGTCCGCGACCGCATCGCGGCCTGCGCTCACGTCAGCCGTTTCCTCGCCGAGCACGATCCCGAGATGCGCAGGACGTACGACGTGTCCTGCCTGCGCGACGACTTCGTGTACTTCCTGGAGGGCCTGCCGATGGGCGGCCCCGAGTACCGCGCCGCCTTCGTGAAGGACGCCGCCGCGTTCGTGCGCCGTGCCGATCCGAGCGTCATCGCGGGGCTGCCGGTGGCCCTGCGCGTCAAATGGCATCTCGTACGCGAAGGACGCACCGAGGACCTGATCGACCTGCTCACCTTCGAGCAGCGCAACGGCAGCGCCTTCCAGGTCCGTGGCGTGCTGCGGCGCAGCGCCGCGTACCCGAAGAGCTCGGGCGGCCATATCCGGGTGCCGCAGGAGCTCGCCCGGCTCGGGCGGCGCGAGCTTCCCGTCATCTCCCGGGTGAACGAGGCGAGTTGGGGCGACGACGGGCTGCTTCGGATCAGCGGGTACGCCTACGTACGCAACCTGGAGGCGACCCGCCCCGGCCACTCCGTCAAGGCGGCGATCCTCAAGTCGGCGCACAGCAAAGGGCAGTTCAGGAAGGTCGCCACGCGGACGGTCGCCGCGCCGCAGGCCACCGAGAACTCCCGGCAGCGGCTGCACTGCTACGACCTCTCCGGCTTCGAGCTGACCATCGACCCGGAGCAGCTGAAGACCGGCGGCAAGTGGCGCCCGGGGAACTGGCTGCTCGGCGTGGTCGTCGCCGGCCACGGCTCGGTGCGGCGGGCGGCCGTGCGCCCCGTGGACGGCGCGGCCGCCCAGTCCGTCGTACGCGAACTGGGCGAGGGACTGCGCCTCGTGCTCGGCTTCAGCAAGGGCCGCCTCGTCCTTCGCATCCAGGATTACGTGGCACGGGTCGACGCCCATCGCGCGGACGGCGACGACGTGGTCCTCAGCGGTCATCTGCCGAGCAAGCTGCGCCCGACGTCCCTGCGCCTCACCCACAAACACTCGTCGGCCGAGTTCGACTACCCCGTCACGCTGACGGGCGACCGCTTCGACGTCCGCGTGCACACCGCCGACCTGGAGGGCGTCGCGCCGACCCCGCACCTGGCCCCCAAGGGCGTCGAGCCCCCGAACGGCGACCGCTGGCAGGCCAACCTGGTCCTTCCGGACGGCAAGCTGAAGTCCCTCGCGGCGATGCTCGGCCTGCCGCCGGGACGGTACGCGTCGCGCGCGGGCCGCGAGCTGTGCGCCTCCGCCAACGACCAGGGCCAGCTGGTCGTCGAGCTGACCCGGCAGCCGATCGCCGACCGGATCGCCTGGGCCGCGGACGGCACCCTGACGATCGAGGGCGCGGTGGCCGACGCCAGCTGGGGCCCGGCCGAACTCGTCCTGCGGCACAGCGGCCGGGACGAGGAGCTGACGGTACCGACGGAGCGCACACCGGGACGCTTCCGGGCCGTGGTCTCGCCGGGGGGCGGGGCGCTGCGCGAGGGCCGGTGGTACGCGTTCCTGCGGGAGCGGGATCGGGAACGGGATGCGACGCGGGGCGCGCCCCACGCCGAGGACGGCATGCCCGTGCGGCTGCTCGCCGCCGTCTCCGCTGCCTTTCCCCTCCACCGGACCATCGACAGGCGGGAGTTCACCGTCGACCGGCGGTTCGGTGACCGGCTGCTCGTCGAGGCGGGGTCGTTGCTCGACCGTGCCGAGCGCGGGGCCTACCGGCAGCACCGGCTGCGCACCGCGCACTATCCGCAGCAGCGCACCCGGCCACTGCGGGACGCGGTGCTCTACTTCGACGGGGACTCGCCGCGCGCGGTCCACGAGGAGCTGGTGCGGCGCGGCACCGACGTGGAGCACCTGTGGGTCACGCACGACCAGCAGACCCGCGTGCCCCTCGGGGCGAAGGGCGTGGAGGAGCACAGCGCCGACTGGCACGAGGCGCTTGCGCGCTGCCGCCGCATCGTCACGACGGACCATCTGCCCGACTTCTTCGAGCGCAGGGACGGCCAGACCGTCGTACAGACCTGGAACGGCGCGCCCCTCAAGCGCATCGGCACCGACCTGATCGACACCCTCTACGCCGACCACGGCCACCTCGACGCGCTGCCCAGGCTCTCCCGCCAGTGGGACGTGCTCGTCTCGCCGAATCGCTTCTCGACCCCGCACCTCGGACGCGCGCTCGCCTACGAGGGCGAGGTCCTGGAGGCGGGCTCACCGCGCAACGACGTGCTCTTCGCCGACGACCGCGACAAGACCGCCGAGCGCGTCCGCCACGACCTCGGCATCGCACCCGACAAGCGAATCGTCCTGTACGCACCGACCTACCGGGACCATCTCGCCTGCTCCCCCGGCCGGTTCCGCTACGAGCCCGCGCTCGACCTCCGCGCGGCGCGGGACGTGCTCGGCGACGACCACGTCCTGCTCGTGCGCAAGCATCCGCTGACGGCGGGCCGACTGCCGGGAGCCGACGCACCCTTCGTACGCGATGTCTCCTCGCATCCGCGCACGGCCGAACTCCTCCTGATCGCGGACGTGTTGGTGACGGACTACTCCTCGCTGATGTTCGACTTCGCGCACACCGGCCGTCCGATGCTCTTCCATGCCTACGACCTGGAGCACTACCGCGACACGGTCCGCGGCTTCTACCTCGACTTCGAGACCCGCGCACCGGGACCGCTGCTCGCCTCCACCGGCGAGGTCGTCGATGCCCTGCGCGACCTGGACGCCATCACCGCACGGCACGCGGAGGCGTACGCGGCGTTCCGCGAGGCCTACTGCGACCTCGACGACGGGCGGGCCGCGGCCCGTGTCGTGGAGAGGCTGATGCGATGACGGCCGCGACGACCGGGACGACCGGGACGACCGAGGTCCGCAACCGCCGGCCGCTGCGGGGCGCGACCGCACTGTATGGCGGCCGGCGGTGGCGACCGACCCCCTACCTCGTCTTCGGCGGTCTCTTCTGGCTGGTCATGTCGCTCGCCTTCTGGCGGGTGCCGATGTGCTGCGACTTCGGCCAGCACGCGGCGGTCGTGGAGCGCCTCAAGGCCGACCTCCTGCACCCCCGCCATCCGATGGCGGACCTGCCGGGCGCGGGCAGCCCGTACTACTCGCCGTACGCGGCGGCGCAGGGCGCATTCGCGCGGGTGACGGGCCTCGCGGGATGGGAGGTCGTGAAGCTGGCGGGGCCGCTGAACCTGCTGGTGCTGCTCACGGGCATCGGCCGCTTCGTGAAGGCCCTGACGCCCCGTCAATGGGCGCCGGTGCTCGCCCTGTTCGCGATGGTGGTGCTGTGGGGCACCCGGATGGCGTGGTGGAGCGGCTATCTGGGCCTGATGTCGATGACGGGCAACCTCGCCTACCCGTCGACGTTCGCGATCGGCCTGGCGTTCTGGGCGTGGGCCTGGGCGGGGTCGCTGGCGAAGGAGCCTCGGGGAGTGGGCTCGTACGCGGGACTCGGGGTGTTGTGCGGGGCGATCCTGCTGGTGCACCCGATCTCTTCGGTGGCCGCGGTGATCGGGGTGGTGGCGTTCGCCTTGCCGAGCCTGCGCCTGCGCTGGGCGGCAACTGCCGTGACAGCAGGGGGAGTTGCGGCCGCCTGGCCCTACTACTCGGTCTTCTCCCTCGTCGGAGACGAGTCCGTCGACTGGATCCACCGGCAGCTCTACACCGAGATGCCCCAGCGCTTCTGGCTGGCGCTGCTCGGCCTTCCGGCCCTCTACCTGCGCCGGCGCAGAAACCACCGGGACCCCCTGGTCCTGATGTTCGCCCTGGAGTGCGCGGTCGTCGCGTACGGCTGGCTCAGCGGCCACTACACCTACGGCCGCATCCTGGGCCTGACCCTCGTCCCCCTCCAGTTCGCCCTCGCCATCGAACTGGCGGCCCCCCGGCCATGGGGCACCCGACGCGCCGCCCTGGCGGGAGCCGCAACGCTCGGCGCCTGCGTCGGCTTCCTCCAGATCCAGGCGGGCGCCGTCGTCCCCCGCACCCTCGACCCCATCGGCTTCGACCAGCCCCCGCGCTGGCCGAGCTACGCCTGGGCGGCGAGCCACGTGCGCAAGGGCGACGTCGTCCTCACCAATGCCTACGGTCCCACCCGCACCATCCCCGCCTTCGGCGCCAACCTCGTCGCCCCGGCCTGGCCGGACCCCGCGCTCGACGAGGGCGAACGCAACCACCGCCTCCAGGAGGTGCGCGACTACCTCGCCCCGGAGTCGACCCGCGCCGGCCGCAAGGCGATCGTCCGCCGCTACCACGTGCGCTGGCTGCTGCTCTCGAAGGACCAGCAGGTGCCGTCCGAGGCGGTGGTGGTGGCGTGGAGGCCGCAGACCGGAGAGGTGCTCGCCCGGGTGTCCGGGTAAGGGCGATCCAGCCTGATCAAGCCCGATCCAGTCCGATCCACTCCGATCCAGCCTGATCCGCCCGCAAAAGACCTCCTAATCGGATAATTACCCGTAACCTCTAAGATTCCCCCTGTGGATCCTTCTCTGCCCCTTTCGCCACCCCTGTCCCCACAGGTCTGTGTCGTCGTGATCGGCTACAACGACGCGGCGCACGTCGCGGACGCGGTGCGCTCGGCGCTCGCCCAGGGCCCGTCCGTCCGCGAGGTGATCGCCGTCGACGACTGCTCGACGGACGGCAGCGGCGAGCTGCTCACGGATCTTGCCGCGCGGGAGCCGCGCCTGAAGACCATCCGCCGCGCGGCCAACAGCGGCGGCTGCGGCACTCCCCGCAACGACGGGATCGAGGCCACGACGTCCGCGTACGTGATGTTCCTCGACAGCGACGACGTGCTGCCGCCCGGCGCGGTCGACGCCCTCCTGACGGCGGCCGCCCGGCACGACGCGGAGGTGGCCACCGGCCTGTGCGTGCGCCGCGAGCTGCCGTCCGGCCGCGAGATCCCCTGGCAGCCCGTGCTCTACAAGAAGGCGCAGCTGATCGCCCGCCCGGAGCTGCGCGCCCGGCTCGTCCACGACACGCTCTGCGTCAACAAGCTCTACCGCACCGACTTCCTGCGGCGGCACGCCATCCGCTTCCCCGAGGGCCGCTTCACGTACGAGGACTTCGTCTTCACCGCCCGCGTCCTCGCGGCGGGCCCGCGCATCGCGCTGATCCCCGACCCCGTCTACGTATGGAACGTGCGCCGCTCGGCGGCCAAGCTGTCGATCTCCCTGGACCGTAAGGGCATCGCCAACTGGCAGGCCCGCATGGAGGCCCACCGCCAGTCGGTGGAGATCCTCCGGGAGACGCCGAGCGTGACGGGCACGGCGGGCAAGCGGCTCGCGCGGGCGGCCCGCGCGAAGTTCGTCGACCACGGGCTGCGGATGTACGCGCGCGAGCTGACCACGCGCAGCCCCGAGTACCGGCGGGAGTGGTGGACGGCCACGCGCGCGTACCTCGCGACCTTCGACACCGCAGACCTGGACGCCGCGCCCGCGCCGGGCCGGATCATCGCCCGGCTGATCCTGGCGTCCCCCGAGCCGCGCGACCTGACCCGGGTGCAGGAGGTGGCGGCCCGCCCCGCGCGTCTCTCGCCCCCGTACGCGCAGGCGTCCGACGCCACCCCGATCTGGTCGGACGACCTCCCCCAGGTGACGCTCGAGCACCTCCTGGTACGCCCCGTCCGGCTCCTCCCCCTCGCGGTGGACGCCGAGCTGCGGCCGCGCGCGGGCGGGAGTCGTCTCACCCTGCGCCTGCACGAGCTGTACGGCCGGGTCGCGGACGCGGGCCCGGCGACGGTCGACGTGGAGCTGACGGCCCGCGACGGCACGGGCCCCGGACTGCGCCGCACGGCGGCGTTCAGCCCCGCAGGGGACGGCACCTGGCTGACGGAAGCCGTCCTCGACCTCGGCTCGCTCCGCGGCGGCGTATGGGACCTGCGGCTTCGCCTGCACTTCGACGACGGGACGACGCGCGACACCACGGCGCGCGCGGTCGCGGGCCCCGGACTGCTGCGGCGCACGGTCCTGCCGGGGCGGCACGGGATCCTGCTCGCCCAGCCGTACGCCACCCAGGCGGGGAACCTGGCGGTGCGGCTCGCGCCGGGGCTGCGGGGCGTCGCGGGGGTGGCGAAACGGCGCCTCGCCCGCCTCGTGCGCGACCTGGGCGGCGGGGACCAGAGCGCCAAAGCCCGCTGACGCGGCCCGTATGCCGCCTCTGCAACACTGCACGTCCACGAGAACCACTCGCTACAAGACGGGACATAACACCATGACCTGGCTGATCACCGGCGGTGCCGGCTACATCGGGGCACACGTCGTCCGCGCCATGACGGACGCGGGCGAGCGAACGGTGGTCTACGACGACCTGTCGTCGGGCGTCGCCGAGCGCGTCCCGGAGGGCGTGCCGCTGGTGATCGGTTCGACGCTGGACGCGGACCTCGTCGCCCGCACCCTCGCCGATCACGAGGTCACCGGTGTCGTGCACCTGGCGGCGAAGAAGCAGGTGGGCGAGTCGGTGGAGCAGCCGCTGCGGTACTACCACGAGAACGTGGAGGGGCTGCGGGTCCTGCTCGCGGCGGTGACCGAGGCGGGCGTGCGGTCCTTCGTCTTCTCCTCGTCCGCGGCCGTGTACGGCATGCCCGATGTGGACCTGGTGACCGAGCAGACCCCCTGTCTGCCGATGAGCCCGTACGGCGAGACGAAGCTGGCGGGCGAGTGGCTGGTCCGCGCGACGGGCCGGGCGCACGGTCTGTCGACGGCGTCGCTGCGCTACTTCAACGTGGCGGGCGCGGCCGCCCCCGAGCTGGCCGACACGGGCGTCTACAACCTGGTCCCGATGGTCTTCGAGAAGCTCACGGACGGCGCGGCCCCCCGGATCTTCGGCGCGGACTACGCCACCCCCGACGGCACCTGCGTACGCGACTACATCCACGTCGCCGACCTGGCAGAAGCCCATGTGGCGACGGCCCGCAAGCTGGCGGCGACGGCCCCCGGCACGGACCTCACCCTCAACATCGGCCGGGGCGAGGGCGTTTCGGTCCGCGAGATGGCGGACCTCATCAACGACGTCACGGGTTACGACACGGCAGCCGAGGTCACGGCACGCCGCCCCGGCGACCCGGCCCGCGTGGTGGCGTCGGCGGACCGCGCCGCCACGGAACTGGGCTGGTCGGCCAAGCGGGACGTCCGCGACATGGTGACGTCGGCCTGGGCGGGCTGGGTGCGGCTGCATCCCGGGGCGGCGCGCGGCTGAGCGTCCCCGGGGGTGTAGCAGGCTCCATCCGTCCCCAGGGGGGTGTAGCAGGCTCCACCTCCGGGACGGGACCGCGCTCTCTCGCCCCGCCGACCTGGCCTTTCTAGCGTTCTCAGTGGCAGCAGCGACCACTGAGAGGGCGTACGCATGTTCAGGCGACGGGGTTCCGCGACAGTGGCCGGGGAGCGGGTGGCCGCGCCCGACGCGCTCACGCTCGACGGGGTCAGCAGGTCCTACCGGCGCGGGACGGTGGCCCTGGAAGCCCTCGAACTCGCCGTGCCGCGCGGGCGGTTCCTTGCCGTCATGGGCCCCTCCGGATCGGGGAAGTCGACGCTGTTGCAGTGCGCGGCGGGGCTCGACCGGCCGTCGTCGGGGACCGTGCGCATCGGGGACGTGGACATCGGTTCCCTCAACGAGGCCGCGCTCACCCGGCTGCGGCGCGAACGCGTCGGCTTCGTGTTCCAGGCGCACAACCTCGTGCCCTCGCTCAGCGTCGGCGAGAACGTCGCCCTGCCCCTGCTCCTCGGCGGCACCGCCGACGACGGTCGCGTCGCGCTCGGGCTCGCCGAAGTCGGGCTCGGTGACCGCGCGGACGACCGCCCCACCGAACTCTCCGGCGGCCAGCAGCAGCGCGTGGCCATCGCCCGCGCGCTCGTCACCCGCCCGGAGGTGATCTTCGCCGACGAGCCGACCGGCGCCCTCGACCCCGGCACCGCACACGACGTGCTCACGCTGCTGCGGCGGGCCGTCGACCGGGACGGTCACACCGTCGTGATGGTGACGCACGACCCGACGGCGGCGGCGTGGGCGGACGAGGCCCTGTTCCTGGCCGACGGGCGGATCGCCACCCGCCTTGCGAACCCCGAGCCCACCCAAGTGCACGGCATCATGCGGAACTTGGGGCGGCGGGCGGCATGAGCGACACTCCCGTGAAGGTCACCCCCGTGAACGTCACCCCCGTAAAGGTCACCCGGCTGCTCGCATCGCGCGCCGCCCGCATGCACCGCAAGGCCTGGGCTGCGGTCTTCGCCGCGCTCGCCCTGACGTCCCTCCTGCTCGGCGCCTTCGGCCTCGCGCTTGCTTCGGCGGGGCTCGGGCACGCGCGCGTGGAGCGCTATTCCGCCGCCGACCTGGTCGTCACCGGTGACCAGAGCACCCGCTTCACGGCCAAGCCGTGGGGCAGCGATCCCGAGACGGCGACGGCGGGCCTGACCGAGCGTGTGCCGGTCCCGCGAGCGGCCCTGAAGACCGTGCGCGAGGTCCCCGGCGTCCGCGCGGCGATCGCCGACGAGGTGTTCCGGATCGGCCTGCGGGGCGAGGGCGCCACCGGACGCCCTTGGAGTGCCGCGCAGTTGGGCTCGTACGGACTACGCGAGGGCGCCGCGCCCCGGCACGACTCCGAGGTGGTCGTCGGCGGGGGAACGGGGGCTCGGATCGGGGACCGCGTCGCCGTCCGCGTATCCGGCACCGAGGCCACGTACAAGGTCGTCGGGGTGGCCGAAGGACCCCGGGCCGCCGCCTACTTCACCTCCGCCGAGGCCCGGCGCCTCGCGGGCCGCCCCGGCTCCGTCGCGGCCATCGGCGTGACGGCGGACCCCGGCACGAGCACATCGACGCTGTACGTTCGCGTGCGCGGCGCCCTGGACAGGGCGGGCCTCGGGAGCGTGGGGCACAGGGCGGACGGGGACGGGGCAGGGCTTCGCGTCCTGACCGGCGACGGGCGCGGCGGCGCGGAGTTCCTCGCGGTCGCACCGGCTCGCGCGGGCATGCTCGCGCTGCTCGCCTCCGTGGCCGGCACCGTCGTACTCATCGCGCTGCTCGTCGTGTCGTCGACGATCGTGCAGGCACTGCAGCAACGCTCGGGCGAGCTTGGCCTGTTGCGGGCCGTCGGCGCGACGCCGCGGCAGCTGCGGGGTGCGGTGGGCCGGGAGGTCGGCCGGGTCGCGACGGTGGCGGGCCTTGTGGGAGCGGCGGCGGCGATCCCCGCCTTCCTGGGCCTTCGCGCGCTCCTCGACGCCCGCGGCGCGCTGCCGCTGGGCCTCGAACTCCCGCTGCCCGTCTGGCTGTTGCCCGCGCCGCTGGTCACCGCCGGTCTTACGCTCCTGGTCGCCCGCCTTGCCGCGCTGATCGCGTGCGCCAGGACGGCGAAGGTGCGCCCCGCGGAGGCGCTGCGGGATGCGCCACCGGGAAGGGGCCGCAAGGTCACCGGCCTGGTCCTGCTGATCCTCGGCGTGAGCTCGGCAGGCACCGCCACGCTCCAGCGCGGGGAGGCCGCGGCCGCTGCTGCCGGTGCGGCGACGGTGGTCATGGTGATCGGGTGCGCGCTGCTCGGGCCGTGGATCGCCGAGGGCGCGATGCGGGTGCTCGGCGCGCCGCTGCGCCGGTTCGGGGGCGCGGGCGGTCGGCTCGCCGCGGCCAACTGCACTGCTTCGGCACGCCGGTTGGGGGCGGCGATCACTCCGATCATCCTGGTGACGGCCTTCATCCTGGTGCAGCTCTCCGCAGGCGGGACGGTGACGCACGCCGCGGGCGCGCAGGCGCGGGACGCGGCGCGGGCGGACTTCGCGGTGACCGCGGAGGGCGGGCTGCCCGATGGCACGCTGGAGCGGGTCCGGGAGGTACCGGGCGTACGGGCCGCGACCGGCGTCACGCGGAGCACGGTGGTCCTGGCCCGGCGGGACGCCGGTTCGCCGCGTCTGGACCGCCTCCCGGTGCTCGGCGTCACCCCCGACGGCCTGGCCCGGACGCTGGACCCCGGCGTCCGGGACGGCGACATCGGCAGGCTGCGTCCCGGCACGGTTGCGGTCGGCAGGGATCAGGCGCGCGCCCTCGACGCGCGTCCCGGCTCGACGGTGACGGTGCGGTTCGGGGACGGGGTCGAGGCACGCCTGAAGGTGGTGGCGACGTACGACCGCGAACTGGCGCTCGGCGCCTTCCTCTTCGCCCAGGACCAGCTCGTACGTCACCTGTCATCGCCGGGGGCGGGGCGGATCCTGGTCGCGTCGGACTCGGCCACCCCGAAGGCGCTGCGGGCGGCCGCCCCCGGCGCGAAGGTGGTGGCGGACCCGGCGCCGGAGCGGCTCGAACCGGAGGACCAGACGCTGGGCGAGATCGTGACGGTGGCTGCGGTCGGCGCGATCGGCGGCTTCACCGTCATCGCCGTCCTCAGCACGCTCTGTCTCATCACCATCGGGCGGCGCCCGGAGCTCTCCCTGCTGCGCCTCACCGGGGCGGGGCGGCGCCAACTGCGGCGCATGCTGCGCCTGGAGGCGGTGGCCTCCGCGGTGGTCGGACTCGTCGTCGGCGGGGCGGTGGCGGCGGTTCCGCTGCTCGCCTTCAGCCTGGCGCTGACCCGTTCCTTGCCGTACGTCGCGGCTGTGCAGGTGGGGTCGATCGTCCTGGTGGTCGCCGCGACGACGGCCGCGGGCACGCTGCCGCCGGCCCGGCGTGCGCTGCGGGGCCGCTACCCGGCGCAGGGGCGTTGACGGCTGCGGCTCGCTTCCCGCCCAGCGCTAATCGCTCCGCGGGAAGTGCGGGATTCGTCCGCGGGTCCGTCGTGGCTGGTCGCGCCCACGCGGCGGAGCCGCACATGTCAGAGCCCCGCGCCCCTTACGGGGCGCGGTACCGCACCGGACTTCACCGGGGCCGCTTAGCGGGGCAGGGCCCCGAAGGGGCGCGGGGAACTGCGCGACCAGCCCCCACCGTCCCGCGGGGCCATCACCGCACTTCCCGCGGAGCGCTTAGCCCTTGTTCAGATAGGCAAGCACGGCAAGCACCCGCCGGTGCCCGCTGTCGCTCGGTGGCAGCCCCAGCTTCGCGAACACGTTGCCGATGTGCTTGCTCACCGCCCGGTCCGACACCACGAGCGTCGACGCGATCGTCCCGTTGTCCCGCCCCTCGGCCATCAGCTGGAGCACCTCACGCTCCCGAGGCGTCAGCGAGTCCAGCGGGTCGTCGCGCCGCCGGGTGAGGAGCTCCGTGACCACCTCCGGGTCCAGCGCGGTGCCGCCCCCGGCCACCCGCTCCAGCGCGTCGAGGAACGCGTCGACCCGCCCCACCCGGTCCTTCAGCAGATAGCCGACCCCGCTCGCGCCGCCGCCCAACAGCTCGGCGGCGTACGTCTCCTCCACGTACTGGGACAGCACGAGCACCGGAAGGCCGGGGATCTCCGCGCGCGCGGCGAGCGCCGCCCGCAGCCCCTCGTCCCGGAACCCCGGCGGCATCCGCACATCGAGGACGGCGACATCCGGCCGGTGGTCGAGCAGCGCGGGCAGCACCTCGGGCCCGCTGGAGGCCACGGCCACCACCTCGTGCCCCGCGGAGGAGAGGAGCAGCACCATCCCCTCCCGCAGCAGGGCGTTGTCCTCGGCGATCACCACGCGCACGGCAGCTCCACTTCGATCACGGTCGGCCCCCCGACGGGGCTCGTCACTTCCACGGTCCCGTCGAGCGCGGCGACCCGGCGCCGCACGCCGAGCAGCCCGCTGCCGCCCGCTTCGTCGGCCCCGCCCCGCCCCTCGTCACGTACCGAGATGCTCAACACCCCGACCCCGCGCGAGAGTTCCACCGATGCCGCCCCCGCGCCACTGTGCTTCGCGGCGTTCGTCAGTGCCTCAGCGACGACGAAGTACGCGGCGGCCTCCACGGCGGCGGGCGCGCGCGGCCCCGCTTCGACGCCGTCCTCGCGCACCGCCACATCGAGCCCGCTGCCCGCGGCGAGCGCCCGCACGGCCCCCACGAGCCCGCGGTCGGTGAGGATCGGCGGGTGGATGCCGCGCACGACGTGGCGGAGCTCGGCCAGGGCTTCCTCGGCCTGGGTCTGGGCGTCGTCGAGCAGCTTCTTCGCGGCCTCGGGATCCTTCTCGTACGCCCGCTTGGCCAGACCCACCCGCATGGAGAGGGAGACGAGGCGCGCCTGTGTGCCGTCGTGCAAGTCCCGTTCGATGCGCCGCAGTTCGGCGCCGTGCGCGGCCACCGCACCCGCCCGCGTGACGGTCAGCTCCTCGACCCGCTCGGTGAGCCGCGCATTGCGCTCCGCCTCCGGCGAGGCCTTGAGCAGCGCCCCCGACCAGGCGGCCTCCAGGTCGGCGACGCGCACCACGAGCGGAAGCACCACGGCTTTGCGGCCGAGCAGCCCGCACCACACCCCGTCGACCAGCATCCCGACGATGAACAGCGGCAGCGTGAGGTACAGCAGGAGCCAGCCGTAGATGAAGTGCGCGGCCAGCCACCGCAGATCGCGGTAGGTGGCCGGGTCCGTGACGCCCGCGCGCACCCGTTCGGTGAGCGTGCCGGTCAGCGGCACATACGCCTCGGGGATCTCCTTGCCCGTCCACAGGGCGACGCGGCGCCGCTTGAAGCCGGCCATCCGCCGCAGCATCAGGATCGTCTCGGGCATGACGCCCGCGCCGACGACGATGAGCGTGGTGACGAGGGTGAGGAGGATGACCCCGATGAAGAGGTAGGACGCGAGGGACAGGAGCGCGGCCGCGGCCAGCTGCTCCAGGGCCCGCTCCGTACGCCGCAGTGTCTCCCGCATGGTGCCGAGGCTATGCGACCCGGCTCGCACGCGCGGGCGAGGGCGCTCCCCGAGGGATGGTGTAGCGCGCTACACCCCTGATCCGGGAGAGCACACCATCGTCACGCCTCCCCCGTTCCGGGAGAGTTGATCACACAGCGGGACACGCCCCGCGCCCCGCCTCCGACGTGAAAGGCCCCACCATGAAGGCCCTGCTCTGGCTCGTCCTCGCGATCTCCCTCGTCGTCAACGTGTCCACCAGCTTCGCCTTCGATGGGGTGCAGCAGGTCCTGATCAGCGTGGGCACGGGCGTCGCCACGCTCGGCTCGGGCGTGGCCCTGTTCCTGAAGCGCGAGAGGCACCCGCAGAGCTGATCCCTCCAAGCCCCCGGAACCAAGCCCCGGAGCCAAGGCCTCACAGCGCCTTGAGCCCCGCAGCCGTGGCCGCCGCGAGCCTGCCCAGGTATCCCTTGGGCAGCTCGGCCCGCACCACCACGGAGCGCCAGTAGAGCGGCCCGGACACCAGGTCAAGGGCAAGATCCTCGTCGGCGCCCTCGCGCATCTCGCCCCGCTCCACCGCGGCCCTGACGACGCCGCTCGCCACCCCGTACTGCCCCTCCCGCAACGCCTTCTGCAGGGCCTCGGCGATCTCCGGATTGCGGGCCGCCTCCGCCTGCAGATCGGGGATCACCTGCGAGGCCACGGGATGCCGCAGAGCACGCGACGTCACCTCGTACAGCAGCCGCAGATCGCCTTCGAGCGACCCGGTGTCCGGCGCCGGGAGCCCCTGGACCGCTATGGCCGACACCAGGTCGAGCACGAGGTGCAGCTTGGAGCGCCAGCGCCGGTAGACGGCGGTCTTGCCGACGCCCGCGCGGCGCGCGATGCCCTCGATGGACATGCGCGCGTACCCGACCGCCGCGAGCTCCCCGAAGACGGCGGCCCTGATGGCCTCGGTCACATCCTCACGGAGCACCGCGGCCCCCGCGGGCGCCCTGCGGCGGGGCTGTTCATCTCCTGGCCTGCTCGTCGTCATGCGGGACAGCATAGAGCGTGACGACGATACGGTTGCGTTCCGACGTAGCGACGCCCTACTCTCGACGTTGCGACGATACGGGTCCGTCCCGACGTACGCGTCCCATGGCTCCCGAGTGAAAGCAGCGGAAGTGAGTCAGGTCCTCGACGCACCGTCCCGCCCCACCGTCGGCACCCCCGACCCGGCCGACCTTGCCGCCCGGCACGGCCTGACCGTCAGCGGCGCCCGCCCCACGCTCCCGGCGTATGTGCGCCGGCTGTGGCAGCGGCGCCACTTCATCACCGCCTTCGCGACCGCCAAGCTCACCGCGCAGTACAGCCAGGCGAAGCTCGGCCAGGTCTGGCAGGTGATGACCCCGCTCCTGAACGCGGCGGTCTACTACTTCATCTTCGGCGTGCTGATGGACACCAAGCACGACGTCGACGACTACGTCCCTTTCCTGGTCACCGGCGTCTTCATCTTCACGTTCACGCAGAGCTCGGTGATGGCGGGCACCCGCGCCATCTCCGGCAGCCTCGGCCTGGTGCGCGCCCTGCACTTCCCACGGGCGGCGCTGCCGATCTCGTACTGCCTGCAACAGCTCCAGCAGCTGCTCTTCTCCATGGGCGCCCTTGTGGTGATCCTGCTCTGCTTCGGCGTACCGCCCACCGCGTCCTGGCTCCTGGTGATCCCGGTCCTGGTCCTGCAGTTCACCTTCAACACGGGCCTGGCCCTGGTGATGGCGCGGATCGGCAGCAAGACGCCGGACATCGCCCAGCTGATGCCGTTCGTGCTGCGTACGTGGATGTACGCGTCCGGCGTGATGTGGAGCATCGACGCGGTCCTCAAGGGCAAGGACCTGCCGCACTTCGTGAAGGTCCTCCTGGAGTGCAACCCCGCCGCGGTCTACATCGACCTGATGCGCTTCGCGCTGATCGACACCTTCCAGCGCGAGCAGCTCCCGCAGCACGTCTGGGCCTGGGCCGTCGGGTGGGCGCTGCTCGCCGGAGTCGGCGGTTTCATCTACTTCTGGAAGGCAGAGGAGACGTACGGCCGTGGCTGAGACGACATTGACCCCTACCAAGACGGACCTGCCGGACCTGCCGGACCTGCCGGACCTGCCGGCGTCCGCACCCGCCCCCACCGTCATCGCCGACGCGGTGGACATCGTCTACCGCGTCCATGGCGGCGCCACATCGGGCCGTGGCAGCGCGACCGCCGCGCTCGGCCGCATCCTGAAGCGGGGCGAGTCCCCCGGCGTACGCAAGGTGCACGCCGTCAAGAAGGTCTCCTTCACCGCGTACAAGGGCGAGGCCATCGGCCTGATCGGCACGAACGGCTCGGGCAAGTCGACGCTCCTGAAGGCGGTCGCCGGGCTCCTCCCGGTCGAGAACGGCCGCATCTTCACCGACGGCCAGCCCTCCCTGCTCGGCGTCAACGCCGCCCTGATGAACGACCTGACCGGCGAGCGCAACGTCATGCTCGGCGGCCTGGCGATGGGCATGTCCCGCGAGCAGATCCAGGAGCGCTACCAGGACATCGTCGACTTCTCCGGCGTCAACGAGAAGGGCGACTTCATCACGCTGCCCATGCGGACGTACTCCTCGGGCATGGCGGCCCGCCTGCGCTTCTCCATCGGCTCCGCCAAGGACCACGACGTACTCCTCATCGACGAGGCCCTGGCGACCGGTGACCGCTCCTTCCAGAAGCGCTCGGAGGCCCGCATCCGCGAGCTGCGCAAGCGCGCGGGCACGGTCTTCCTGGTCAGCCACAACAACAAGTCGATCCGCGACACCTGCGAGCGCGTGCTCTGGCTGGAGCACGGCGAGCTGCGGATGGACGGCCCGACGGAGGACGTACTGAAGGAGTACGAGCGGTTCACGGGCGGCAAGAAGTAACTCACCGCCCGCGAACCGCAACGGGAACCAGGAGCGGCTCACCGCTCCAGGAAGACGAAGAGCTCTTCCCAGCGGCGCACGATCTCGTCCGTCGTATAGCGCTGGATGTTCTCCCTCGCCAGCTCGCCCATCCGGTCCCGCAGCTCCTTGTCGGACATCAACGTGTCCAGTCTGCGGGCGAGTTCGGCGGTGTTGCCGAGCCGGGCGAGCAGTCCGTCCACGCCGTCCTGGACGATCTCGTGCACGCCGGGCGCGCAGTCGAACGCGGCGCACGGCACCGCCGTGGCCATCGCCTCCATCAGGGCCAGCGGGAAGCCCTCGCCGCGCGACGACTGCACGAACACCGAGCCGCCGCGCAGCGCCCCGGGCACGTCGCTCGTGCGCCCCATCCACTCCACGGAGTCGTCGAGGCCGAGCGCCGTGCACTGCTTCTTGAGCATCTCCTCGTCCTCGCCGGAGCCGTAGATCCGCAGCGTCCAGTCCGGGTGCAGCGGCGCGACCTCCGCCCAGGTGTCGAGGAGCATGTCGATGCCCTTCTGGTCGTGCAGGCGGCCGATGCTGGTGACGACCTTCTCGGTGCGCTCGGACGGCACTTCGGGCATGAAGGGCAGCGGGTTCGGCATGAAGGAGGCGTTGTCCAGGCCCTGCCTGATCCACAGGTCGGCGTCCTCGCGGGTCAGCGCGAGCATCCGGTCGACGTCCTTGTAGTGCCTCCGCACCCGCCCGAAGCGCGAGCACGCCCGCGAGTACGCGAACGACTCATGACTCATGCCGATGACCAACAGGCCGGTGGTGTCGGCCAGTTCGACCCATTCCATCGCCCACACCTGCGTGACGATGACGACGGCACCGGGCCCGGCCTGCGCGAAGAGCGCGGTCAGCTTGGCGGCCTGCTCGTGCATGCCCTCCTGACGGCGTGCGCGCAGCCGGTGCTCGGCCACGTTGAGCCGCCCCTTGATGCCGCGCGCCGGTCCGACGCGCGGCGGGTGCTCGTCGTACAGGGTCGTGGTCGGGTAGGGCAGATCCGTGCCGATGTCCTGCGGGACACCCGGCTCGGTGATGCCGATGACGTGCACGCGATGACCGCGCCCGGCGAAGAGCTTCGCCATCTGGTGCGACCAACTGGTGACCCCGCCCAGCTCGTTGACGCTGTTGGAGACGAAGAAGATGTCCCGCGTGCGCTGCGCCGTCTGCATCACTTGCCGCTCCAGTGCGAGAAGAACTGCTCGACGACGCTCTTGGCCGCGTCGCCCTTGTCGTACTCACCGAACTCGGCGACGAACTCCGCCCGCGCCGCCGCATGCTCCAGAGCCTGCTCGTCCAGCGCCTTCACCGCCCCGAACAGCTCGTCCTCGGTGTCGACCACGGGACCGGGAGCCCGCTCCCGCAGATCGAAGTACGTCCCTCGCCCTTCATGCACGTACTCCTCGTAGTCGTACGTGAAGAACAGCATCGGCCGGTCGAGGAGCGCGTAGTCGAACATCACGGACGAGTAGTCGGTGATCATCGCGTCGGCGAGCTCATAGAGCGGTGTGACGTCGTGATGCGCGGATACGTCGATGACGCGCCCCCGCACGGACGGCGGCAGCACGACGTGGTTGAGGTAGTGCGAGCGCACGAGCAGCACATACCTGTCGCCGAACTCCTCCGCGAACCGCTCTACGTCGAAGGGCAGTTCAAAGCGTCCGTGCCGTCCGCCGTGCTTGCGGAAGGTCGGCGCGTACAGGAGCACCCGCTTGTCGTCGGGGATGCCCAACTCGGCGGCCAGCGGGCCGCGTTCGCGTACGCCCGTCGCGTCCTCGCGGCGCTTGGCGCGCACCAGCGCGTCGTTGCGCGGATAACCCACCCGCAGCAGCACCTTCTCCTTCAACCGCAAGGCCTTCGCCAGAGTCCGCACATCGTGCTCGGAGCGGATCAGGAAGCGGTCGAAGCGGTCGAGTACGCGCTGCTGCGCGTCCTGCTGCGGCTTGCTCCGCAGCTTCCAGGCGGGCTCGTCGAAGCCCATGCGCTTGAGCGCGGAGCCGTGCCAGGTCTGGATGTATGTCGTTCCGGGGCGCTTGGTGAGCTTGAGCGGGTAGCTCTGGTTGTCGACCCAGAACTCGGCCTGCGCCAGGGCCCGCAGATAGGGCAGCGACCAGCGCCGCACCAGCGTGGCGTCCTCGGGGAAGCCCTTCGGGCTGCCGGAGTAGGACCACACGGCCTCGAAGTCGAGCCCTTGGCGGCGCATCTCCTCGTAGATGGCGCGGGGGCTGTCGCTGTACTGCTTGCCGAGGTGGCTCTCGAAGACGACCGTGCCCTTGCGCACCGGCAGGCGGCTGAACACCTCGTCGTAGACGCGCAGTTTGCTCTGCCCGGAGGTGAGGTCCTTGCGCAGCTTCTTCGCCCTGCGGAAGCCGGACTTGGCGAGCTTCCCCGGCATCCCGTGCGTGCCGCGCGCCACCAGGTCCTGGATCCTGTCGCCGGCCGCGTCCCGCGTGACGAGCCGGAACGCGAGGTGCCCGCGCTGCGAGACCTCGGGCTCGATGTGATCGGCGACCAGGCGGGTCAGCCGCGGCCGCACCGGAAGCAGCCCCTCGGCGAGGCCCGGAGTGCTCGCGGTGAGCCGCGTCGTGGTGCGCACCCCGTCGGCGGTGAGGTGCAGGCGCACGTCCCACACCGCGTCGATGACGCCGAGCGGGCGAAGGCGCCGGGCGAGATCGGCGGTGGCCTCCCAGGAGATCGCCTCGCCCTCGTGGCGCAGTTCGGAGACGGGAAAGCGGAAGGACTGCAGGCTCCGCCGCCGGGCGCTGAACTCCAGCTCGGCGGTGAGCACGGCGTCCTGGCCGATGGTGCGGAGCGGGTTGGTGACGCGGCCCGCCATCCGTACGGTCCCCGCCGACTGCCCCGCCCCCGCCGACTCCTCGTAACGCGTCAGGACGTTGCGCAGGAACATCTGGTCGAGGCGCTTGCTGTGGTAGCCGAGCGCGGTCACGTCGAGGACCTGGCGGCCGGACGGGTCGTCGAGGTGTTCGGCGCACCAGTACACGCGCCCGTCCCGCTCGGCAAGCGGCGAGGAGATCTTGTCGCGGTTGGTGAGGGTGTCCACGGCGGGCAGCAGGTTGTCCCAGTCGCCCTGCTCCAGGAGGTAGGCGCAGATGGCCTGGACGGGCTGCACCTCGGCGTACGCGGCGCGGTCGATCCCGGCGAGGTAGTCGCGGGCCAGGCCCGCGAACTCCTGCCGGTAGGAGGCGTCACGGAACGGCAGGTCGCGCAGGTGGAGCACCAGGTCGTGCTTGAGGTACTTGACGTCCTTGGCGAGCCGCAGCTCGTCGAGGCCGCGCTCGGCGAGCAGCGCGTCGATCCGGCGGTGGATCTCCATCCGGTGCTGGAAGTTGACCATCTCGTGGCGCCGATTGCTCACCGACTTCACGGGGCCGCGCGCGTAGACGTGCCAGAAGTAGACCTGGTTCGGGATGAGGGTGATGCGGTCGGCGGCGAGGTAGGCCTCGGCGATGAACATCAGGTCCTCGTAGTACATCCCCTTCAGGAAGCGCAGACCGTTCTCGACGAGGAAGTCGCGCCGGTAGAGCTTGTTCGTGGACAGCGTGTCCCAGACGAACAGGTCCGTCAGCTCCTCGACGGACTCCAGGGTGCGGGTCGTGGCGTACAGCCACGGGTACCACTGCTCGCGCTTCTTGTTGCGCGTGTCCATGTGCAGCCGTACGCACAGCCCGGAGACGATGTCGGAGCCGTCGCGCTCGGCGGCTTCGAGGAGATTGCGGCAGGCGTTGCGCTCCAGGACGTCGTCGCTGTCCAGGAACATCACATGACTGCCGACGGTGTGCCCGATGCCCACGTTGCGGGGCTCACCGCATCCCCCGCTGTTCTCCGGCAGCTGGTAGGCCCGCACCCGCTCGGGGTACTCGGCGGCCAGACGCCGGGCCGTCTCGTACGAGCCGTCCGTGCTGCAGTCGTCGACGATGACGACCTCGACGCCGCGCAACGTCTGGTCGAGCACCGACCGGACGGCGGTCGGCAGCCGCTCCACGTCGTTGTAGACGATCACCACTACGGACACATCGGGTCGCGCCTCCGGCGTCCCCCGCTCACCTATCGCTCCCATGCGTCCCTCCAGTCAGATACCGGCTCATCCTACTAATTATCGCTAATGCCCGATTAGCGCTCTTCGAGGGGGTGTGATCGGCCCAAGGAAGCGCCGCGATAGGGTCACGCGCGAGCCACGCACGCACAGCAAGAGGGGGCGCCCCGAGCCAGATGGCTCGGGGCGCCCCCTCTTCGCTCTGGGCTACGCCCTACGTGTGCGTACGCAGCAGCGTCCGCATCGTCCGCATCGCGACCGACAGGTTCGCCAGGTCGAACGCGTCCGAGCTCTGGATCTCGTCCAGCGTCGTCCGCGACCGGCTCAGGATCGCCGCGTTCTTCTCCTCCCAGGCCTTGAACCGCTGCTCGGGAGTGGCCTCGCCGTTCCCTGCGGAGAGCACGTCCGCCGTGAGGGCGGCGTGCGCCGCGTACAGGTCCTCACGGATCGACGCGCGCGCCATCGACTGCCAGCGGTCGGCGCGCGGCAGCTCGATGATGCGGTCCATGAGCCGGGTGATCCGCAGCCGGTCGGCGAGGTCGTAGTAGACCTCGGCGACGGCCATCGGGTCCTTGCCCGTGCGGTCGGCGATCGCGACGATGTCGAGCGACGGGAAGGCCGAGGAGAACCCGGCGACCCGCTGGGCGAGTTCCTCGGGGACACCCGCGCCCGTCAGCTCGTCGCGAATGCCCTCGTACCACTCCAGGTCGGAGCCGCGCAGCAGCTTCGGCAGCTCGGACCAGACCTCGGCGACGCCCTTGCTGAAGAACTCGATGGTCTCGGCGAGCTGCAGCGGCTGCGGCCGGTTGTTGAGCAGCCAGCGCGTGCCGCGCTCGACGAGCCGGCGCGAGTGCAGCCGGACCTGCGTCTGCACATCGGCCGCCACGACGTTGTCGAGCGCCTCGACCGCGTCCCAGACCTTGCTCAGACCGAAGATCTCACGGGCCGCGAGCTGCGCCCTGACGATCTCCTCCAGAGAGGCCCCGGTCTCCTCGCGCAGCCGGTGCAGGAACGTCGAACCGCCCGTGTTCACCGTGTCGTTGACGAGCACCGTCGTGATGATCTCGCGACGCAGCGCGTGCCCGTCGACCTGCTCGGGGAACTTCTCGCGCAAGGCCTTCGGGAAGTACGCGTGCAGCAGCCGCTGCAGATACGCGTCGTCCGGCAGCGACGTCTGGATCAGCTCGTCGGCGGCCGTGATCTTCGTGTACGCGAGGAGCACGGCAAGCTCGGGCTGGCTGAGCCCGCGGCCCGAGTTGAGCAGCTCGCGGATCTGCCGGTCGGTCGGCAGGAACTCCAGGCCCCGGTCCAGGTGCCCGTCGCGGCCAAGGCGCCGCATGAAGCGCTGGTGGGCGTGGAGCAGGGACGGCGACTGGAAGACCGCGTTCGACAAGGCGGTGTTCTGCGCGTAGTTGTTGCGCAGGACCAGCTCCCCGACCTCGTCGGTCATCGCGGCGAGGAACTTGTTGCGCTGCTTGACGGTCATGTCGCCGTTCGCGACGACCGCGTTCAGCAGGATCTTGATGTTCACCTCGTGGTCGGAGGTGTCCACGCCCGCGCTGTTGTCGATGGCATCGGTGTTGATGTGCCCACCGGCGCGCGCGAATTCAATACGGCCCAGCTGGGTCAGACCGAGGTTGCCGCCCTCGCCGACGACCTTGACGCGCAGATCGGCGCCGTCGACGCGGATCGCGTCGTTCGCCTTGTCGCCGACGTCCGTGTTCGCCTCGGCCGACGACTTCACGTACGTACCGATGCCGCCGTTCCACAACAGGTCGACCGGCGCCTGGAGGATCGTCTTCATCAGGTCGGCGGGGGTCATCTTGGCGACGCCCGACTCGATGCCGAGCGCCTCGCGGATGTGCGCGTTGAGCTGGATCGCCTTGGCGCTGCGCGGGAAGATCCCGCCGCCCGCCGAGAGCAGCTCCTTGTTGTAGTCCGCCCAGGAGCTGCGCGGCAGCTCGAAGAGGCGGCGGCGCTCCGCGTACGACGTCGCGGCGTCAGGACGCGGGTCGATGAAGATATGCCGGTGGTCGAAGGCGGCCACGAGCCGGATGTGCTCACTGAGCAGCATGCCGTTACCGAACACGTCACCACTCATGTCACCCACGCCGACGACCGTGAAGTCCTCGGTCTGGGTGTCGGTGCCGAGCCCCCGGAAGTGCCGCTTGACGGACTCCCAGGCGCCGCGGGCGGTGATGCCCATGCCCTTGTGGTCGTAACCGGCGGAGCCGCCGGACGCGAAGGCGTCACCGAGCCAGAAGTTGTACGACTCGGCGACCTCGTTCGCGATGTCCGAGAACGTCGCGGTGCCCTTGTCGGCGGCGACCACGAGGTACGTGTCGTCCTCGTCGTGCCGGACGACGTCCGCCGGGGGCACGACCTCGCCCGCGACCAGGTTGTCGGTGATGTCGAGCAGCGCCGAGATGAACGTCTTGTAGCAGGCCACGCCCTCGGCGAGCCACGCGTCGCGGTCCACGGACGGGTCGGGCAGCTGCTTGGCGACGAAGCCGCCCTTGGCGCCCACCGGCACGATGACGGTGTTCTTCACCATCTGCGCCTTGACCAGGCCGAGGATCTCCGTACGGAAGTCCTCCCTGCGGTCGGACCAGCGCAGGCCACCGCGCGCGACCTTGCCGAAGCGCAGGTGCACGCCCTCGACGCGCGGCGAGTACACCCAGATCTCGTACGCCGGACGCGGCGCGGGAAGGTCGGGGATGGCCTGCGGGTCGAACTTCATGGAGACGTAGTTGTGCGCCTTGCCGCCCTCCGCCTCCTGGAAGAAGTTGGTCCGCAGGGTCGCCCTGATGACGGTGAGGAAGGACCGCAGGATCCGGTCCTCGTCGAGCGAGGCGACCTGGTCGAGGGCGGCGTCCAGCTCCTCGAGAAGGGCGTCCGTCAGCTCGACGCCGGCGCGCTGGCGGTCCGGGGACATCCGCGCCTCGAAGAGCGAGACGAGCAGGCGGGTGGTGTGGACGTTGTTGCGGAGGGTGTCCTCCATGTAGTCCTGGCTGAACGTGGAGCCCGCCTGGCGCAGGTACTTGGCGTAGGCGCGGAGCACCATCGCCTGGCGCCAGTTGAGCCCGGCCCGCAGGACGAGCGAGTTGAAGCCGTCGACCTCGGCCTCGCCCGTCCAGGCGGCGGCGAAGGCCTCCTGGAAGCGCTCGCGGCCGTCGTCGCCCAGGTAGTCGCCGTTGCCGTTCTGGGACTTGGGCAGGCGAAGCCCGAAGTCGTAGATCCACGCGTTCGTACGGTCCGTGCAGCGCAGCTCGTAGGGCCGCTCGTCGGTGACCTCGACGCCGAGGCGCTGCAGGACCGGCAGGACCGCGGAGAGCGAGACCTGGGCCCCGGAGCGGTAGATCTTGAAGCGGCGCTCACCGGGGGCGGCGCCCACCGGCTCGTACAGGCTGAGCGCGAAGTCCTTCTTCCCCTGCTTCAGCTGCTCCAGGTGCTGGAGGTCGGCGACGGCGGCGCGCGGCGTGTGGTCCGCCTTGTAGCCCTCGGGGAAGGCGCCCGAGTAGGTGCGGAGCAGCTCGGCGGCGCGCTCTTCGCCGCACTCGGCGGTCAGCGCCTCGGCGAAGCCGTCGGCCCAGGAGCGGGCGGCCTCGACGAGCCGCGCCTCGATGCGGTCGACGTCGGCCTCGGTGAGCTGCGGAATGCCGCCGCCCGGCGCGACGCGGACCACGAAGTGCAGCCGGGAGAGGATCGACTCCGTGTTCCAGGCGGTGAAGTCGACGCTGGTGCCGCCGAGCTCCTCCTTGAGGATGTCGATGATCCGCAGCCGTACGCCCGTGGTGTAGCGGTCGCGGGGCAGGTAGACCAGGGCGGAGTAGTAGCGCCCGTACTCGTCCTTGCGCAGGTAGAGCCGCAGCCGACGGCGCTCCTGGAGGTAAAGCACAGACGTGACGATGGACCGCAGCTCATCGGCCGGGGTCTGGAAGAGCTCGTCGCGCGGGTACGTCTCCAGGATCTGAAGCAGGTCGCGGCCGTCGTGGCTGTTGGGCGAGAAGCCCGCGCCCTTCAGCACCTCGTCGACCTTCTTGCGGATGACGGGCACACGCCGCACGGACTCGGTGTACGCGGCGGACGAGAAGAGCCCGAGGAACCGCCGCTCGCCGATCACATTGCCGTCGGCGTCGAACTTCTTCACGCCGACGTAGTCGAGGTAGCTGGGCCGGTGCACGGTGGCCCGGCTGTTGGCCTTCGTGAGCACCAGAAGCTTGTGCTCACGGGCCTTGGCACGCGCGTCCGCGGGCAGCCGGCTGAACGACGGGCTCACCGGGTGGGCGTCCGCGCCCGCGTGGTGCGGGTCGGCGCGCAGGATGCCGAGGCCGGTGCCGGGCACCGCGGCGAGCGCGTCGCCGTTCATGAGGTCGTACTCGCGGTACCCGAGGAACGTGAAGTGGTTGTCGGCGAGCCAGCGAAGGAGCTCACGGGCCTCGTCGACCTCCTGGTCGCGCAGGTCGTCGGCGGTCGGCTCGGTGGGGAGCTCATCGGCGATGCGCAACGCGGCGTCGCGCATCTTCTCCCAGTCCTCGACGGTCTCGCGTACGTCGGACAGGACACGGAGCAGATCGACGCTGATCTGCTTCAGGTCCGCGCGGTCGGTCTCGCGGTCCATCTCGACGTGGATCCACGACTCGGTGACCGCGTCGTGCGGACGCTCGGCGCCGGGATCGTTGGTGAGGATCTCGAGCAGCTTGCCGGTCAGATCCCGTCGCACCACGACCTGGGGGTGGATGACGACATGAATGCCGCGCCCCTGCCGGGAGAGCTCATTGGTGACCGAGTCGACGAGGAAGGGCATGTCGTCCGTGACCACCTCGACGACGGAGTGGCTGCACTGCCAGCCGTTCTCCTCGACGGTCGGGGTGTGCACCCGGACGTTGGCCGTGCCCTGGGGGCGGTTCTCGGCCAGCCGGTAGTGGGAGAAGGCGGCTCCGAAGACGTCGACCGGGTCACGGTCGGCCAGGTCCTCCGGGGCGGTGTGCAGGTAGTAGCGCTGGAGGAACGCGAGGACCGTGTCCTGGTCGGGTGTGGCCTCGTCGCCCTTCGACCCGGTGGGTGCCCCGTTCGGTAGGCGCCCCCCAACCGGGCTGTTCTCAGCTACGCGGGCCGCCCGGGTGAGCAGCTCGGCCTTGGCTTCGTCCAGCTTGGTCTGCATTGTCCTCTGACTCCTGTCGCGCGCCGTTGCGTGACGTAGAAGGAAGTGATTCGACGTAACGCCACGACGCGGGGTCTCCGGTCGAAGTCGACGTTATGCCGCGGTGAGAGATGAGCGGGCGGTTATGCGCCATTGTCGGCACGGCCGGCGGGTTCGCCGAGCGGTGGCCGAGATGACTTGAGCGGCCGCACCGCGAAGAAGCGTCAGCGACAGCCCGGGCACGGATGTCATCCGTGTTCACCGGGCGCAGGACGGGGGCGCTCGCGCCCCCGCGGGATATCGCGCTGATCACGGGTCAAGGCTATCGCCCCGCACCCGGGACTCGTCATGAGCCGTATGTGTACAAAAGAGGGGGTGCAATTTTGACAGTCTGCACAGAGACTTCCCGCCATCCATCGGCTGTCGGCCCTCTTGGCAAACCGGACGGGCGGATGCACGTTGAGCGGGACGGACCGACAGTTGAAGCAGACCCGACGGGCAGACCTCACCCTGGGGAGCGAGCACCGATGACGGCCAAGATCCTGATAGTGACCGGCGACGCGGCGGAGTCGCTGGAGGTCCTCTACCCCTTCCAGCGCTTGCGCGAGGAGGGGTACGACGTCCACATCGCCGCCCCCGCCCGCAAGAAGCTGCAGTTCGTGGTGCACGACTTCGAGCCCGGCTTCGACACGTACACGGAAAAGCCCGGCTACACCTGGCCCGCGGACCTCGCCTTCTCCGAAGTGGATCCCGGTCAGTACGCCGCCCTGGTGATCCCGGGCGGCCGGGCCCCTGAGTACCTGCGCAACGACCCCGAGCTCCGCAAGATCCTCAAATCCTTCTTCGACGCCGACAAGCCGGTCGCCCAGATCTGCCACGGCCCGCTCCTGACGGCGGCGATCGGCGGCCTGACCGGCCGCAGGGTCACGGCGTATCCGGCCCTGGAGATGGACATGCAGGCGGCGGGCGCGACCTTCCAGGACGCGGAAGCGGTGGTCGACGGCACACTGGTCTCGGCCCGCGCCTGGCCTGACCACTCCGGATGGATGAGGGAGTTCCTCACGGTGCTGAGGGCGAAGGCACCGGTTACGTAGGCGGGCGCCCGCCGCCTGCCACTACGTATACCGAGCAAGCCCACCCCCACGAAATGCGTATACGGGTACGAGGCGCTACCGATGCGCGGCGCCACCCGTGCCGCCAAGCTGCCCCTGTGCCGCTTCCCGGACGGACCGGGGGCGGGGCGCCGGACAGTGAAGTGGTCAACTCCCCCACATCTGCCGTGGCCAACGGCGCCCGTCCTGGACGTCCGGGAAGCGGCACAAAGCGGTCGGCTGCCCTCGTCGGCGAGGGCAGGCGGTCCACCACGAGCCATGGGGGCACACCGGGCGTTGCGGCACCGCTTCAGCGGGGCGGCACCCTCCGTGGCGGCACCGCCTCGGCCACCGGGTCGGCACCCTGCGCGGCGGCAACACCTCGGCCACCGGGTCGGCACCCTGCGCGGCGGCAACACCTCGGCCACCGGGTCGGCACTCGGCGTGGCGGCGCTTCAGCGCTCGATGGCGGGTGCGGTGCCGGCCCCGAGACCCCGTGCTGGCACCGCCTCGGCCACCGGGTCGGCACCCTGCGTGGCGGCGCTTCAGCGCTCGGTGGCGGGTGCGGTGCCAGCCCCGAGACCCCGCGCCTGGCACCGGGCACCACCCGCCCCCGGCCTGCCCCAACCACCCGCCCGATCACCCAGCACCCCTCGCAACCCCGCGGCACCCGCGGGAACTCCGCCCACCCGCCCGATGCCCCCGCGGTAGCCCAGCCCCGCGACGCGGGGCAATCGGGTGGGTGGGCGGGTAAGATCCGCCGCGAAGCGGCGGGACAGGCGCTGCCCGAAGCCGAATCCCATGTCGCCCCCGCTACGCCCGCACCGGAACCTTTCCACCCGGCGTACGCATCCGACAGCACACAGTAGGCCGCTTCTCCCAAGGCGCCCTAGGCGGCCAACTGCTCCGCGACCTCCACGGCCTCGGCCAGACTGTCGACCACCGGAACCCCGGCCTCCGCCAGACTGCCCCTGCTGTGCGACCCCCCGGTGTAGAGCACGGCCCGCGCCCCCACGTGCGCCGCTGCCAACGCGTCATCGACAGCGTCACCGATCACCACGGTCCGCTCGACCGCAGCCACTTCCCCAAGAGCATCGAGATGCCGGACCATCCGCTCGGCCTTACCGGCGTGCGAGGCATCCGTCCGCCCGTCGATCCGCACGAAGTGCTCTTCGATTCCGTGCCGCCGCACGATCGGCACCAGGTGCTCGTGCGGCGCGAGCGACAGCAACGACTGCGTACGTCCCGCGGCCCGCCGCCCCGCGAGCAGCTCGGCCGCCCCGTCCGCGAGCCCGCACCCGTCGGCCCGCGCCCAGTAGTGCTTGTGGAAGACGGCGTCCATGACCTGCCACTCCGCCTCCGTGGGCAGCCGCCCCATCAGTCGCTCGTAGAACTTGGGCACAGGCACGCAGTACAGCTCGCGATACCGCTCGAGCGTGATCGACTCGAGCCCGATCTCCGCGAAGGAGGCGTTCGTCGCCTCGATCACGGCATGAATGTCATGCAGGAGCGTCCCGTTCCAGTCCCACACGATGTGCGCCCCGCGCTGCAGCTTCCCCATACAGAAACCGTACCCATGCCGCCCCACGGGGAGACACCCCCACCGGCGGTCGGCACGCATCGAGACGCGAGGGGACGTGCCCCGCAGGCCCACCCCCGGGCCGCCCAAGCCCCGCAGGCCTCAGCCGATCAGCCCAGGAATCTCCTGAGTCGCGAACCACAGCAGCTCATGATCCTCGACCCCGTCCACCACGAACCGCGCATCATCGTCCCCCTGATCCGCAGCCCCCAGCACCCCCACAGCCGCAGCCACATCCCCCTCGGCGTCCCCGGCATCAACATGCACGGCGGCCACCTTCCCCAACCGCAGGCCCCCCTCGACCCGCACCTCACCGAGCACCCGCTGATCAAGACCCCGGTCGGGGTCCATGACAGCCGCCCCGTCCGGCACGTCCGCCGCAAGCACGACCCGCCGCCGCGCCGCCGCCGGATCCCCCGCGACAAGGCGCAGCGAAGCCAGCGCGGCCCGGTTCAGGGCGGCGTACTCCAGCTCCTCGATGTCGTCAGAGACGTACCACTCACGCAGCGCCGGCGTCACGGCATACGCGGTCAGCGGCCCGGGCCCCAGCTCGCCCGCCTTGTATGCCTCTGCGAGACGGGGCAGGGTCAAGGGAACGTAGACGCGCATGACGGTCCGCTTTCGTAGTTTTCGCAGTCGGAAGGACTCCCACCGGAAGCCGCCCGGAGGGCCTCCAGAGGCTGCCCGGAGGGCCTACAGAATACGTCCGGGAGTCCCCCTTCGGAGTGCGCCCCACACCCTCCCCCCGCGTCACCCGAAGCACCCACCGGTCACCCGGTCCCGCCCCGCAACCACGGGCACCCCGCGCCCCCGGCCACCCTGATAGGGGACATTCCCCGGGCCCCGCCCCCGGCCCACGTGCCCCTTGCAACAGCCCGCCACGCCCCCGTACAAGATCTCCGACACAAGTTACCCCCCGGTATCAGAACCGGGACGGCAGCGACGGAGGCGACGCGGCATGCACAAGGTGATGACCAGGCCCCGCTCACGACCGGCGACCACCCGCCCGCCGGGCCGCAAGGACCCACGACGCCCCACCGCACAGACCCGCCCGCCCAGGACCGCACCGCAGCCCCCACCGCACCCCACCGAGCTCTTCACCGAACGCCTGCTCCTGGTGCTCAGCGGCCAGAAGCCGGTGCACTGGGCGGCCCGCCACATCGCGAACACGGCCTTCGACGACCTGGCCAGGCTGGCCGAGCACACGCCCCTGAACGTGGACGGCCGCCGCCCCACGATCCACCGGATCGGCCACTACGAGCCCTGCCCCGGCGTGTACGAGGTCTTCGCCCGGATCGGCGCGGGCCCCGCGCTCCGGGCCCTGGCGTTCCGCCTGCACCTGGGCGCGGACCAGAGGTGGCGCTGCACGGCGGTGGAGGTGGCGTCCCCCGGCGGCAAAGCAAGGTGACACCGCAAGCCAAAACAACACAGCGCACCGCAAGCCAGCCCAGCCCGGCCCGGCCCAGCCCGGACAACGCAAAGGGACCGGGCACCCCACGGCACCCGGCCCCTCACACCACAGCTAGAGCTGGCCCAGCACTACTTCTTGCGGCGCCGCCCACCCTTCTGAGCCTTGCGCCGTTCGGCCCGCGTCAGGCCGTCCGACTCGGACCGCACCCCCGCGTCCTCCGTCTCGAAGTCGCCCTCGTCGACCCCGCCCTCGGCGTTCGGCGCCTGGAAGTGCAGGCGGTCGGGCCGCTGCGGAGCGTCGAGCCCCTTGGCGCGGATCTCGGGGCGGCCACCGCCCGCGGGAACGGCGTCCTTCTTGTCCAGCGAAGGCGCCGCGGCCGCGTCCGTCACGGGGACCTCCTCGACCTGCTGCTCGACCTGGACCTCCAGGTTGAACAGGTAGCCGACGGACTCCTCCTTGATGCCGTCCATCATGGCGTTGAACATGTCGAAGCCCTCGCGCTGGTACTCGACCAGCGGGTCCTTCTGCGCCATGGCACGGAGGCCGATGCCCTCCTGGAGGTAGTCCATCTCGTAGAGGTGCTCACGCCACTTGCGGTCGAGCACGGAGAGGACGACGCGCCGCTCGAGCTCACGCATGATCTCGGAGCCGAGCTGCTCCTCACGCGCCTCGTACTGCTGGTGGATGTCTTCCTTGATGGACTCGGAGATGAACTCGGCGGTCAGACCCGCGCGGTCACCCGCGTCCTCCTCCAGCTCCTCGATGGTGACCTTCACCGGGTAGAGCTGCTTGAAGGCGCCCCACAGCCGGTCCAGGTCCCACTCCTCGGCGAAGCCCTCGGCGGTCTCCGCCGCGATGTAGGCGTCGATCGTGTCGCCCATGAAGTGCGTGACCTGCTCCTGCAGGTCCTCGCCCTCCAGGACGCGACGGCGCTCGCCGTAGATGACCTCGCGCTGCCGGTTGAGGACCTCGTCGTACTTCAGGACGTTCTTACGCGTCTCGAAGTTCTGCTGCTCGACCTGGGACTGCGCCGACGCGATGGCGCGGGTCACCATCTTGTTCTCGATCGGCACGTCGTCCGGCACGTTCGCCATGGCCATCACGCGCTCGACCATCTGCGCCTTGAACAGCCGCATCAGGTCGTCGCCGAGCGACAGGTAGAACCGGGACTCGCCCGGGTCGCCCTGACGGCCGGAACGACCGCGCAGCTGGTTGTCGATACGCCGCGACTCGTGCCGCTCCGTACCCAGAACGTAAAGACCACCCAGGTCCTTGACCTCTTCGAACTCCGCCTTCACGGAGCGTTCGGCCTTCTCCAGGGCGGCGGGCAGCGCCGCGGCCCACTCCTCGACGTGCTCGACGGGGTCGAGGCCGCGCTGGCGCAGCTCCGCCTCGGCGAGGTCATCGGGGTTGCCGCCGAGCTTGATGTCGGTGCCTCGTCCGGCCATGTTCGTGGCGACGGTGACGGCGCCCTTGCGGCCGGCCTGGGCGACGATCGTCGCCTCACGGTCGTGCTGCTTCGCGTTCAGCACTTCGTGCTGGACGCCGCGCTTGGAGAGCTGCTGGGAGAGATACTCCGACTTCTCGACGGAGGTGGTGCCCACCAGGATGGGCTGCCCCTTCTCGTGCTTCTCCGCGATGTCGTCGACGACGGCGGCGAACTTGGCGACCTCGGTGCGGTAGATCAGGTCCGACTGGTCGGCGCGGACCATGGGCCGGTTCGTCGGGATCGGCACGACGCCCAGCTTGTAGATCTGGTGGAACTCGGCGGCCTCGGTCATGGCCGTACCGGTCATGCCGCAGAGGCCGGGGGTTTCCTTGCCGTCGTGGTCATGGCGCTTGTAGAGCCGGAAGAAGTTCTGAAGGGTGATCGTGGCCAAGGTCTGGTTCTCGTCCTTGATGTCCACCCCTTCCTTCGCCTCGATCGCCTGGTGCATGCCCTCGTTGTAGCGGCGGCCTGCGAGGATACGGCCGGTGTGCTCGTCGACGATCATGACTTCGCCGTCGATGACGACGTAGTCCTTGTCCTTCTTGAAGAGTTCCTTGGCCTTGATGGCGTTGTTCAGGTAACCCACGAGCGGCGTGTTCACCGACTCGTACAGGTTGTCGATGCCCAGCCAGTCCTCGACCTTGGAGACGCCGGACTCGTGGATGGCGACGGTGCGCTTCTTCTCGTCGACCTCGTAGTCGCCGGTCTCCTCGATGCCCTTCAGCTGGTTTCCGGGCTCGCCCTTGGTGAGGCGGGTGACCAACTTGGCGAAGTCTCCGTACCACTTGGTGGCCTGGTCGGCGGGGCCGGAGATGATCAGCGGCGTACGGGCCTCGTCCACGAGGATCGAGTCGACCTCGTCGACGATCGCGAAGTTGTGGCCGCGCTGGACCAGTTCGTCCTTCGACCACGCCATGTTGTCGCGCAGGTAGTCGAATCCGAACTCGTTGTTCGTGCCGTACGTGATGTCGCTGGCGTACTGCTCGCGGCGCTGGGCCGGCGTCATGTTGGCGATGATGCAGCCGACGCTCAGGCCCAGGAACTTGTGGACGCGGCCCATCATCTCGGAGTCGCGCTCGGCCAGGTAGTCGTTGACCGTGATCAGGTGCACGCCCTTGCCCGACAGGGCGTTGAGGTACGCGGGGAGGGTGCCGACGAGCGTCTTGCCCTCACCGGTCTTCATCTCGGCCACATAGCCGAGGTGCAGCGCGGCGCCGCCCATCATCTGCACGTCGTAGTGCCGCTGACCGAGGACGCGCTTGGCGGCCTCGCGCACCGTGGCGAAGGCCTCGGGGAGCAGGTCGTCGAGGGTCTCGCCGTCGGCGTACCGCTCCTTGTACTCATCGGTCAGCGAGCGCAGCTCGGCGTCGGAGAGGCTGACGAAGTCCTCTTCGATGGAGTTGACCTGGTCCGCGATGCGGTGCAGCTTGCGCAGGATCTTGCCTTCGCCTGCACGCATGATCTTCGAGAGGACGGACACGAGGGTTGGTCTCCTTGCCGGTCGGGCCTGGCATGGTCGGTTTACTCATGGGGCAACGGCCATCGTAAGCGAGGAGCGGGCCGCGCCGGGAGGTCTGCCAGTACGTCAACGGACGGGGGGCCTGGAAGGTGCCGGTTTCCGCCGATGCCCGCCGGTGAAAAGCACTGACGCCCGCCCGTGAAAAGCACTGGCCCGAAGTTCCGGACCCCAGCAGAATCGCCAGATGGAGCCCGTCACACTCAGCACCGAGCGCCTGAGCCTGCGCACGTTCACGCCGGACGACACCGACGAGACGTACGAGGCCTGCCAGGACCCCGACATCCAGCGCTGGACCACGATGCCCTCGCCGTACGCGCGCGTGGACGCCGAGGGCTTCATCGGCCGCATGGTCCCGGACGGCTGGCGCCACGACACGGAGTACACCTTCGCCGTACGCCTCCGGGGCGGCGGCCCCCTGGTCGCCGCGGCCAGCCTGCACCACCCGCGCTCGGGCGCCTGGGAGGTCGGGTTCTGGACGGCGAAGGAGCACCGGGGCCACGGCTATATGACGGAGACGGTCCTCGCCCTGGCCAGGTGGGCCTTCACCGACCTGAGCTGCACCCGCCTGGAGTGGCGCGCCGAGGTCGGCAACACGGGCTCCCGCGCGGTCGTGGAGAAGGCGGGCTTCACCGTGGAGGGCACCCTGCGGGCCGCCCTCCTGAACAAGGGCACGCTCCGCGACTGCTGGGTGGGCGCCCTGCTCCCGGCCGATGTGTCCCTGCCGTCGAGCCATCCCTACCTGCCCGCCCGGGCGGAACGGACGACTCCGGTCCGCTAGGCCCGCCGCGTTGTCAGTGCCGCCCCCTATCGTTTTGGAGCATGACGAGCCTGCCGCGCCCCGCCACCGACCTCTCCGCCGACGAGGCCCGCCGCATCGCGCTCCGCGCCCAGGGATTCCTGGGCGCCCCGGACCGCAGGTCCGGCGTGCGGGGCGTGCTGCGGCACCTGGGGGCGGTCCAGCTCGACACGATCTCGGTGCTCGCCCGCTCCCACGAGCTGATTCCGTACGCGCGGCTCGGCGCCGTCGGCCGCGACAGGGTCGAGTCGGCGTACTGGGACGGCACGGCGGGCGTCGGCCCCGCAAGGCCGCACGCCTTCGAGTACTGGTCGCACGCCGCGTGCATCCTGCCCATCGAGGAGTGGCCGCACTTCGCCTTCCGCCGCCGCGCCTACCGCACCCGGCCGCACTGGCACCACGACCTGCCGGACGGCGCGTACGACACGGTCATCAAGCAGCTCACCGCCGAAGGCCCCCTCACGGCCAGCGAGTTGGGCGGCGCGAAGAACAAGGGCGAGTGGTGGGACTGGTCGGACGCGAAGGTGGCCGTCGAGCGCGCGCTGATGTACGGCGAGGTGGTCTGCACGGAGCGGCGCAGCTGGAAGCGTGTGTACGACCTCGCGGAGCGCGCGATCCCTGACCCGCTGCTCCATGACGACCTGGACGACACGGAGTGCCTGCGCCGCCTGGTCCGCCTGGCAGGTCAGGCACTCGGCGTCGGCACCCGCGCGGACATCGCGGACTACCACCGCCTCAAGGGCGAGCAGTTCGACGCGGTGGTCGCGGACTCGGGCCTTGTCCCGGTGGCGGTGGAGGGCTGGGACAAGCCCGCCTGGGCCGACCCCGCGGCCCTGGAGACCACGCCGCGCGGCCGCCACCGCACGACGCTCCTGTCCCCCTTCGACTCCCTGATCTGGGAGCGGGCCCGTACGGAACGGATCTTCGGCTTCACCCACCGGCTCGAGGCGTACGTCCCCAAGCCGAAGCGGATCCACGGCTACTTCGCGATGCCGGTCCTGGCCGGGGGCCAACTGGTCGGCCGCGTGGACCCGGCCCGTGAGGGCAGCACGCTGGTCGCCAAGCAGGTCTCGGTGGACAGCCCCAAGGCCGTGCCCGCGGTGGCGCAGGCGCTCCGCGAGGCGGCCTCCTGGGTCAATTGCGACTCCGTGCGCGTGGAGCGCGTGAACAGACCGGAGCTGACCGCGGAGCTGGTCCACGCCCTCTCCTGATGCCGCTCACCTGATCTCGAGAATCTTCTCCCGCATCGCGTAGACGACGGCCTCCATCCTGGAGTGCAGCTGCAGCTTCTCCAGGATGTTGCGCACGTGGTTCTTCACAGTGTTCTCGGAGATGAACAACTCCTTCGCGATATCGCGGTTGTTCATCCCCGTGGCCACCAGCTTCAGCACTTCCAGTTCGCGGTCGGTCAGCCGCGGCGCGGGCACCAGTCTGCGCTCATCGGTGCGCTGGATCATCGATTTGAACTCGGTGAGCAGCTTCGACGCCATCGACGGGCTGATCTGCGACTGCCCGTCGGCCACCGCGCGAATCGCCGTGGCCACCTCGTCGGTGGAAATCTCCTTGAGGAGATATCCCGTGGCACCCGCCTTGATCGCGTCGTAGAGATCGGCCTCTTCATCACTGATGGTCAGCATGATGATCTTGGCGCTGGGTGCCACCTCCTTGATGGAGGTGCACGCCTCGATGCCCCCGCGCTTGGGCATGCGTACGTCCATCAGCACGATGTCCGGCAGCAGATCCGCGGCCTTGTCCACCGCCTCGGCGCCGTCCCCCGCCTCCCCGACCACCTGGATGTCCTCCTCGGCGGCGAGGACGATCTCCAGGCCCCGGCGGAAGAGCGCGTGGTCGTCCACCACAAGGACCCTGATGGGCTCCTTGCGCGGTGCGCCCGCGTCCGTGCCGATGCCGACGCCGTCGTCGGCGTCATCGTCCCGCATCGGTCCGAAGCTGTCCGCCATCGTTCCTCCCCCTGAAGGCCATGGCCCGTTGTGCGTCGGCTGCGCCAACCCGAGGCAACAGCCTGCCGGTTGGCCGGCTCGCCCATGATTTCATGCCCGGGCGGCACTGCGGTGCGCGCAGGGGTCGCATGATGGTGCCCCTGGGGGCGCACGCGCGCTCCAGGGGCACCGGCTCAGCCCTCGGCCGGCTGAGATTCAGCCGCCGAGCGCACCGCCTCCGCCGGCCGACCGGGCCTGCGCGACCATCGGGTCGGTGTTGAGGCGGATGACGCCGTAGTCGTAGGCGTGCCGCCGGTAGACGACACTCGGTTCCTTCGTCTCCGAGTCGACGAACAAGTAGAAGTCGTGCCCGACCAGCTCCATCTCGTAGAGCGCCTGGTCGAGCGACATGGGGGCCGCGACGTGGGTCTTCTCGCGGACCACGAGGGGGCCTTCGCCCTGGATCTCCAGTGAGCCGATCCTCTTGACCGGCACGCCATCGGGCTCTTCCTCACGTGCGACGGTGCCGTCTCCGTTGAGGTACGCCGCGTCCGGGACCCGCTCGGCGACTTCGGCGGCGGAGAGCCTGCCGGTGCCTCGCCGGTTGTGGCGCTTCTCGTGCTGCTTGCGCAGCCGGGCGTCCAGCTTGGCCGTGGCCAGGTCGAGCGCCGCGTACGGGTCAGTTGCCGAGGCTTCCGCGCGGATCACAGGTCCGCGCCCGCGGAGAGTGATCTCCACACGGTCGGAACGGTCGGCCTGACGCGGGTTGGTTTCCTTGGACACCTCGACGTCGAGGCTGATCACCTTGCCGTCGAGCTTCTGGATCTTCTCCAGCTTCAGCTTCTCGGCCACGTGCTTGCGGAACCGCTCGGGCACCTCGGTCTTGCGGCCCTTGACGACGATGTCCACGCAGAACTCCGTTCCCGGATCGCTCCGCTTCGGCGGCGGAGCATCTCCCTTTTGCACCAGGCCCCGGTGACTCCCCGGAGCCTCGGACTCGGTGACTTCCACCTCCTCCTCCCCCGCGAACAAGATCTCCACCCCGGCCGGTCCGGGTGATTGCGAAAAACCCAGCGACCGGCATTCCGATATGCGAGGGACGGCGTCCGCCATTCCTCACAACCGAACATATCTCGCCCGGACGGATGTCGTCACCCTCTACTGACGCGTACCTCCATTCAGGGGTAATGGCCCTCTCACTACCTGCAACGATGCAAGTTCCTAGTCAGTTCCGGTTTATTTCGAAGGAATCCGGTGAAGCGGCGACAACGGCCGCACTGATCGCGTTCTCGCCCGTGATTTCACGGGCTGTTACCGGCGCCGGCCGCCCTATCGAATCCGTGTGTACGTCACGCATTGCGCGGGCGGCCTCGGCCAGGGACGCGCCCGTGGTCATCAGGTCGTCCACGATCACCACCCGGCCGCCCCCGGCAAGGAGCCGGCGACCACCCGCGGTCACCTCAAGGGCGCCCGCCAGATTGGCCTGCCGCTGCCGGGAGTTGAGCCCCGACTGGTCGGCCACGGCACGCCGCTGACGCAGCACGCAGAGCACCCGGGCCCGCGTGCCTGCCCCGCGCAGCTCGCCCGCGGCGGCCAGCGCGATCCGCCGCACCGGGTCGTGCCCCCGCGCCCGCACGGCTCCCCGCGCCGACGGCACGGGCACCAGCAGTACCGCCCCGTCACCCTCCGCAGCACCCTGCGCCCCGGCCCGCGTCCCCGCCCGCAGCCCGGCCCGCACCGCCCCCGCGAGGCCCGTGCCGAGCGGCCCCGCAAGCGCCAGAGCGCCCCGTTCCTTGTGTGCGAGCAGCACGGCCCGCACCGCGTCCTCGTACGGAGCCGCCGCGTGCACCACCGGCAGCCCCGGCGGCCCAGGATCCGGCCGCACCCGGCACGGCACGGCCCCGCACAGGGCCTCGCGGCACCCCGCACACAGCGCCGTACGAGGCCTCCCGCAGCCTCCGCACTCGGCCGGCAGCACCAGATCGGTGAGGTCCTGCCACCACCCCCGCATGCCCACCACTGTGCCAAGGCGCGAACGGCCCTGCCACCCCTGTGGACAACCGCCTGTGGACAACTCCACGGCACGGCAGAGGCGTTACCCCCGATCGGGGGACTGGCCGGCCCGCATAGAGGGACTGGCCAGCCCGCATCGAGGGACTGGTCGCCCCGGATAGTCCGGAGTGCGCCCAGATGGTCCGGAGGTCAGCCCAGATGGTCCGGAGGTCACCCCAGATAGACCGGAGGCCACCCCGGATAGACCGGAGGTCAGCCCAGATGGTCCGGAGGTCACCCCGGATAAACCGGAGCCGTCCCTTCCTTGACCACCGTCTGCCACTGCGCGCCCGTCGGCAGCCGCACGATCCCGTCGTCCGAGTGCGCCACCAGCGGCTGCCGCTCGTCCTCCGACGCCGCGATCTCCTTCACCCCGGTCAGCCCGGGAAGCGTCGCGCCCGGCAGCGCCGAGCCGTCGGACTGGACGTACCGGATCTGCTGCACACCACCGGACTCGCGCCCGACCACCACGAGGCGGCTGCCGCCCGCCCAGGACATGGCGGTGACCTCCTCCATCTGCGGTGCCGCCCGGCGCAGTTCGACGACCGAGATGTCCGGCTGCTCTCCCTTGGCGCCGGTCCGCTCGACTCGGCCGATCCGCAGGGACGTCTTGCCGTCCTTCTTCACCAGCAGCGCGATGCGCACGCCGTCCGCCGACACCCGCACCGCCTCGATCCGTCCGTCGAGGCCCGCGATCTTCACCTGGACCGGCTCGCCCGCACCCTGGTCGAGCCAGAGCAGCCGCGGCCCCTTCGGGTCGCGGTCGGCCACCCAGAGGTCGCCCCTGCCGTCCCAACTGGGCGTGGAGAAACCGTCCTCCTCCGACTTCGCCTTGCTGCGCGCCTCCGGCTTGCCCAGCGGAGTGCCGGGGGTCAGCGACCCCATGTACAGCGAGCGCCCGTCGAGCGACACCCCGGCCGCACGCTCCTCGTCACGCGACACGGCGGCCGTGCGCAGCGGCTTCGCCCCCTCGCCCAACGGCCCGGGCACCTGCACCGGTTCGGCCTTGCTGCCGGCGCCCGCGGTCATCCGCACCAGGCGCTTCTTGTCGTCGACGAGGTACTGGTAGTCGGGGTGGTCGGCGGTGCGGTGCGGCGCCACGGTCTCGGCCCGGTCCTCGCTCAGGACACACAGCTGCGACCCGTTGGAGCGCTGCAGCTCCACCTCCTTGACGCTCGACGACTTCAAGTCCTGGAGCGTGAAGAGCAGTTGTGCCGCCATCTTGGTGCACAACCCCTGGTCGTAGTTGTCGGCCTCCTTGTTCAGCGGGACCGTCAACTTGTTCTGGTCGTCGGGCGCCAGCGTCTTGGTGCCCTCCTTGAGCCGCGTACCGCCCGGGAAGATCGTGGTGACGACCGGCTTGAGCCAGTTGGTCGGCCCTTCGAGCAGGGCCTTGACCGTCTCCGTCAAGGGGTCTATTCGCTGCCGTATGTAGACGGGGTCGGCGACGAGCGCCTCCTGGCCGCCGCCCGCACCGGTCTTGGACGAATTCGACGCGTAGTAGTACTTGTTGACGGACCAGTAGATGCGCTGGAAGTCGGACTGCCCGAGCACGACCCCCTGCGGCACCCGGTCGATCCGCCACTCCTTGCCGTTGGGTCCGTCCTGCCGCGTGAGATGGACCGTCTCGCTGTACGCGTCATTGTTGAGCTGGTACGCGTGCTGCTTGTCCACCGTGGCGACCTTGCGCCCGGTCAGCGGAAACGAACGACCGTTCTGGTCGCGGTCGCCGGGGTTCCCCGAACCGGTGCTCGGACCGTCCGCGAGCACCGTGGTCCGCAGATCCGGCTGCCAGCTCCTGGACGCTTCCTTGGTCAGATATTTGCGGGCCATGTCGAACTGAGGATCATCGCTGGTGAGCGCCTCGAGGAAGCCCGAGACGATCTCCATGGGGCCCGCGTTCTCGCCCGGTGGCATCGCGTAGACCCGGACCTGCGACTGCGAGTCGGGCCGCTGGGACGCGTCGACCGCCTTCAGGTTCCCGCTGTCGGGCATCGACGCACAGCCCGCGAGCAGCACCCCGCAGCAGCCGAACAGCACAGCTGCCCCCAGCGGACGCCGGTGACCGCGTCGATCGTGGTCAGCGCCCACGAGAGGCCTCCCCTTCCCTGACAGGATCCACTTCCCCGGCCGCTGCTTCCCTCGCCGCGTCCGATGCCGCATCCCTCGGCGGACGCGGCGCTCCGGAGCCCTTGTCCGCCCCGGAGGCACCGCTCCGCGGCTCCTCGCCCGGCGTCCTCCCGCCCGGCGTCGCCTCGTCGTCCAGGGGCCGCCGCGGCACCACCCGCGCACCGCTGCCGGGCAGCGCCGCCGGGTCCACCGCAGCGGCCGGCTGCGCGAACCTCGGTGCCATCGGCGCCCTGGGCGGCACGGGCGGCGCCACGCGCTCCGCCGACGACGGCTGGGCCGGCACCGTGGCGAGCTTGTTCAGACCGCCGAGCGGAAGACCGGCGTCGTTCAGGCCGCGATGGCGGCGCGAATCCTCGGGCTCCAGGGGTATCGGCGATCCCCGGAGCGCCTCGTCGGCCGTACGCGGCAGGGTAAGGCGGAACTGCGAACCGCCGCCCGGCTCACCCCACGCCTGCAGCCAGCCGCCGTGCAGCCGCGCGTCCTCCAGGGCGATGGAGAGCCCGAGTCCCGTACCACCGGTGGTACGCGCGCGTGCCGGATCGGCCCGCCAGAAGCGGCTGAAGACCCGGGTCGCCTCGCCGGGCTTGAGCCCCACTCCGTAATCCCGCACGGCGACGGCGACCGCTCCGCCCGCCGCGGCGAGCCGCACCACGACGTCCTGGCCCTCACCGTGCTCCACGGCGTTGACGACGAGATTCCGCAGCACCCGCTCCACGCGCCGGGCGTCGGCCTCGGCGATCACCGGCTGGTGGTCCCCGACGATCCGTACGTGCGTGCCCTTGCGCTCGGCCAGCGGCTCAGCGCCGCCCACGACCCTGCGGACGACCTCACGCAGGTCTATCGGCTCGGCCTCAAGGGCCGCGGCGCCCGCGTCGAACCGGCTGATCTCGAGCAGATCCGCGAGCAGCGTCTCGAACCGGTCCAGCTGATCGGCGAGCAGCTCGGCCGACCGCGCCGTCACCGGATCGAAGTCCACGCGCGCGTCGTGGATGACATCGGCCGCCATCCGCACGGTCGTCAACGGCGTACGCAGCTCATGCGAGACATCGGAAACGAACCGCCGCTGCATCCGCGACAGCTCCTCCAGCTGCTGGATCTTCAGCTGCAGGTTCTGCGCCATCTTGTTGAAGGCCTCACCGAGCCGGGCGATGTCGTCCTCTCCGGTGACCTTCATACGTTCCTGAAGACGCCCGGCGGACAGCCGCTCGGCGACGCCGGCCGCCATCCGTACGGGCGTGACGACCTGGCGCACCACAAGCCAGGCGATGGCACCGAGAAGCACCACCACAAACAGTCCTGCCGTCGCGAGCGTCGTCCGCACCACCCCGAGCGACTCCTCCTCCTGCGTCAGCGGGAAGAGGTAGTACAGCTGGTAGGCATCGCCATTGAGGTCGTTGAGCCGCTTGCCGATCACCAGACCCGGCTGAGCGTCACGGCCGTCGTTGAAGACGATCCGCGTATTGGCCTGATAGGCCCTGGTGCCCTTGTCGACGCTCTCGCGCAGCTCCTCGGGCACACTCTGGATCGGATCCACGCCTCCGGAGGCACGCGGTCCGCGGACGCTGCCGCCGTCGCCCGTGGACGTGGGACTCAGCGTCACCACGTTGAAGGCGCTCTGTCCGCCGCTGGAGAGCTGCTCCACCAGGTCGGACATCCACACGGCCGTGGGCGGTGTGGTCCGGCCGTCCGGCGTGCCGCTGTCCTGCCCGGCGCTCGGCCTGGCGGAGTTCGCCTGTTCCTGAGCGGCCCGGAACCCGCCGTCGGCCTGGCTCTGCGAGGCCTTCTCCTTGGCCTTGAGCAGGCCGTTGTTCACGGAACTCATGACGGCGAAGCCCAGCATCAGTACGACACCGAGCGACATGAGCAGGGTCGTGACGACGACCTTCAGCTGGATGTTGCGCCGCCACAGCCGCGCTGCGGGCAGCAGCGGACGCCGCACCCAGCGCGCGAAGAGCCTCAGGACGGGGCTGCCCTGCACCCCGCCCTGCAACAGCAGACCGCCGTCGAGGAGCCGCCCGAACGTGGAGCCGCGCCGCGCCGGTCCTCCAGTCCGCCCCGAGCGGCCACCCGGAGCCGGAGCCCCGGGCGGTACGGGGGAACTGTCCCGGGTCATGTCAGCTCGGTCCGGCCTTGTAACCGACACCACGGACGGTCACCACGATCTCGGGCCGCTCCGGGTCCCGCTCGACCTTCGAGCGCAGCCGCTGCACATGCACGTTCACCAGACGGGTGTCCGCCGCGTGCCGGTAGCCCCAGACCTGCTCAAGCAGCACCTCACGCGTGAACACCTGCCACGGCTTGCGCGCGAGCGCGACAAGCAGGTCGAACTCGAGCGGCGTCAGCGCGATCGACTGCCCGTCCCGCTTCACGGAGTGCCCCGCCACGTCGATGACCAGGTCACCGATGGCCAGCTGCTCCGGCGCGGGCTCCTCCGACCTCCGCAGCCGCGCCCTGATCCGGGCCACGAGCTCCTTCGGCTTGAACGGCTTCACGATGTAGTCATCGGCGCCGGACTCGAGCCCGACCACGACATCCACGGTGTCGCTCTTCGCCGTGAGCATGACGATCGGCACCCCGGACTCCGCCCTGATCAGGCGGCACACCTCGATGCCATCACGGCCCGGCAACATCAAATCCAGCAGTACAAGATCCGGCTTTGCCTCCCTGAAAGCGGCCAGCGCCTTGTCGCCATCAGCTACGAACGACGGCTCAAAACCTTCACCACGCAGCACAATCCCGAGCATCTCGGCCAGTGCGGTGTCGTCGTCGACGACAAGGACTCGTCCCTTCATGCCTGACATCATCCCATTCTCGTAACGGTGACCGGGGCGCTGGTGAGGCAGGTCACTGACCTGTGACGATAGTCGTATATGGCCACTACTGTCTGCGCTCGCCCACGGGTGTTGAAATCAGCCACTGGTGTCGGCCACTGAATGTCACCGGGATCTGGCGCACAGCTCAGCAATGCCCACCGCCGTCACGGGCGACACAACGCCCTCCTCGGTGACGATCGCCGTCACCAACTCCGGCGGCGTCACATCGAAGGCGGGGTTGTACGCCTGAGTCCCCAGCGGGGCCACCGCGATCCCGCCTCCCGCTTCCGTGCCGGCCACCGGCACAAAGGGCGCCGTGACCTCCGTCACTTCATGAGTTGCCCGCTGCTCCACCTCGATGGACGCTCCGTCCGGGGTGTCCGGGTCCACGGTCGTGACCGGTGCCACCACGATGAACGGAACGTGGTGGTAGCGGGCCAGCACAGCGAGCGGATAGCTCCCCACCTTGTTGGCCACCGAACCGTCGGCGGCAATGCGGTCGGCGCCGATCAGTACGGCGTCCACCTCGCCCGCCGCGAACAGCGACCCCGCCGCGTTGTCCGTGAGCAAGGTGTACGCCATCCCGCTGCGCGCCGCCTCATACGCCGTGAGCCTCGAACCCTGCAGCAACGGACGCGTCTCGTCCACCCACAGCCTGCGCAGCCGCCCTTTGCGGTGCGCCGCGAGCGCCACCGCGAACGCCGTGCCCTCACCACCGGAGACCAGCGCCCCGGTGTTGCAGTGGGTCAGAATCCGGTGCTGGCCGCCCGGCAGCAGCTCGTCGAGCAGCGCCAGACCGTGCACCGCCATCCGCGCGCTGGCCTCGGCGTCCTCCTGGTGCAGTGCCTTCGCCTCCGCGAGCGCCGCCGCGGCCGCCGCCTCCTGGTCGGCCCCGCCCGACAGCGCCGAGCGGTACGCCGCGTGAGCCCTGCGTACGCCGTACCCGAGGTTCACCGCGGTGGGCCTGGCCCCCGCGAGAGCGTCCGCCGCCTCGTCCACGTCGAAGCCGCGTACGGCGGCGAGCGCGACGCCGTACGCCCCGGCGATGCCGAGCAGCGGTGCCCCGCGCACGGCGAGCGTGCAGATCGCCTGCACCAGTGCGGGCGCGTCGGTGCACACCAGCTCCGTCTCCTCGCCCGGCAGCCTGGTCTGGTCGAGGAGGACCAGTACGGGGCCTTCCGGTGGCTCGTCCCAGCGGATCGCGGGAGACGTGGGCGCCACAGAGGTCGCAGAAGTCGTAGGGGTCGCAGAGGTCTGAGTCGGCCGTATGTCCTCGCCGGATTGCGCGTACTGATCAGCCATCCGCCCAGTCTGCCCCGTACCGGACTGACAATTGAAGGTGTGCAGCCCCTACGGCACCCGGTCACCACCGGGGCACGCCGTGGCACGATGGCTGGCAACCTGCCGCCGCGACCGCGGACGGGCACCGTGAAGGAGCGACGATGAACGACACTCCGGGCTGGGCTTCGCCCGGATCTGCCCCCTCCGACGACGGACAGGACTCCGGCAAGGAACCCACCGGGCCCACCGAGCCCGCCGACCAGCCGAACGGCCCGGGCTCCAAGTGGTCCAAGGAGCAGCCGCCACCCGCCCAGTGGTCCGCACCGAGCCCTCCGCCCGCCGGCCAGACCCCGCCCCCGCCACCACCGCCGCCCGGCGGAGGATGGGGCGGCGGACGCCCCGGCGGCCCCGGTCCCGGCGGCCCGGGCGGCCCCGGCGGCTACCCCGGCTGGGGCGCATGGCAGGGCCCGCCGCCCGCCGCCAAGCCCGGTGTCATCCCGCTGCGCCCCCTCGGCGTCGGCGAGATCCTGGATGGCGCGGTCTCCACGATGCGTACGCACTGGCGCACGGTCCTCGGCATCTCCCTCGCCGTGGCCGTGTTCACGGAAGTTCTCGTCATCCTGCTGCAGGGGCTCGTCCTCAACGACACCGCCGACACGGACGCCCTCAACGACCCGAGCGCGACGGTCGGCGAACTGACCCGGGCCCTCGGCGACACCCTGCTCAGCTCCGGCGTGGTCCTGCTGATCACGCTGCTCGGCACGATCGTCGCCACGGCTCTGCTCACGATGGTCACCAGCCGCGCCGTGCTCGGCAAGTCGGTGACCACGGCGGAGGCCTGGCGGGACGCCAAGCCGCAGCTGCCGAGGCTGATCGGTCTGACCCTGCTGCTCCCGCTCATCGGCGGCGCCGTCGTCGCCATCGGCATCATGCCGGGCGTACTGATCGCGCTGGCCGGCGGATCCGACGCGGGCGTCAGCCTCGCCGTCCTCGGCGGATTCGGCGCGCTGATCGTCGCCATCTGGCTGCTGATCCGCTTCTCGCTCGCCTCGCCCGCCCTGATGCTCGAGAAGCAGGGCGTAAAGAAGTCGATGACCCGCTCGGTGAAGCTGGTCCGCGGCTCCTGGTGGCGGGTCTTCGGCATCCAGCTGCTCGCCGCGATCATCGCCAACGTCGTCGCGTCGATCATCGTGATCCCGTTCACCCTCATCGCGGGCGCGGTGAGCGGCGACGGCGTCACCGGCTTCCTCGACAGCGGCACCGGCGAGCTCGGCTGGACCTTCCTGATCGTCAGCGGCATCGGCTCGGTGATCGGCTCCATGCTCACCTTCCCGATCACCGCAGGCGTGACGGTGCTGCTCTACATCGACCAGCGGATCCGCCGCGAAGCCCTCGACCTGGAGCTCGCCCGCGCCGCGGGTCTCCAGGGCGGCTCCGACGCCCCCGGCACACCCGGGGGCTGATGCGGTGACGGGGGAGGTACTGCAGGGACTCGGGACAGGGGCACCACTCCTGCCCCGCACCGGCGAGGACCCACCGGTGACGATTCCGCGCGAGCCCGCACGGGAGGCGGCCGAGCGCGAACTGTCCAAGCCGATGTACCACGAGAATGACCCCAGCCTCCTGCAGCGGGCCCTGAACCGCTTCTGGGAGTGGGTCGACGACCTGTTCACCGCCGCCTCGGGAGCGACCCCGGGCGGCAGCTTCGGCCTCCTGGTCATCGTCCTCGCCGTGCTGGCCGTCGTCGCTGCCCTCTGGTGGCGACTCAGCACCCCGCACCGCGCCCCCACCTCGTCCCCCGCCCTCTTCGACGACCGCCCCCGCAGCGCGGCGGAACACCGCGCCGCCGCCGAGGCACACGCCGCCCAGGGCCACTGGAGCCAGGCCGTCCAGGAACGCATGCGAGCCATCGTCCGCTCCCTGGAGGAACGCGCCCTCCTGGACCCCCGCCCCGGCCGCACCGCCGACGAGGCAGCAGCCGAGGCCTCCCTCACCCTTCCCGCGCACACAGCAGAACTCCGCGCAGCCGCCCAGGAGTTCGACGACGTCACATACGGCAGCCGCACCACCACGGAACCGGCGTACCGCCTGATGTTCACCCTGGACGAATCCCTGGCCCACACCAAGCCGACCCTCACGGCCCCCACCCCCCGCCAGGGAGCCCCCAAGTGACGACCCCACCCCCCGACCCGACGGACCCCACGCCCTCCAGCCGGCCCTCCATCGACCCCAAGTTCCCCGACTCCGGGCACCCCTCCGAACCCACGGGCCCTGTCGATTCCGCCGCCCCCAACTCCCGCAGGCTCAGCGGCCCCACCGACCGCCCCGGCTTCGTCACGCCTCCCCGCACCACCGGAGCGCCCGACCCGAGCGCCTCGCACCCGGGCGAGGCGCTCCCGCCGAGCGGCTCCCCCGTGGCCACCGCGCCCCCGGCCCCCCTTCAGCCGTCCACGAACACGCCCTCGGCGTCTGCCTCCACCTCCGTCTCCGCCACCCCCCGCCAGCTCTGGACCCGAACCCGCGGCATCCTGCTCGCCCTGCTCGTCCTCCTGGCCGCCGCCATCGCCATCGCCGCAGTCCGCTCCGGAACCCAGCACGGCCGGCTCGACCCCCGTTCCGCCGACCCCTACGGCAGCCGTGCCGTCGCCGAACTCCTCGCCGACCGGGGCGTGTCCACCCGCGTCGTCACCACCTCCGAAGAGGCCCGGTCCGCGGCAGGCCCGGACACCACGCTCCTGGTGACCTCCCCCGACCTGCTGACCGACCGTCAGCAGTCGCGCCTCCACGCGGCCACCAAGGACTCCGCAGGGCGCACCGTCCTCCTCACCCCCGGAACCCCGTCGATCGACACCCTCGCCCCCGGAGTCACCGCCGACTCCACCCCCAGCCTCGACTCGACGCTCTCCCCGCGCTGTTCCCTGCCCGCCGCACAGCGCGCCGGCTCCGCGGACGTGGGCGGCCTGCGCTACGACACCCTCGCCCCCGACGCCGACAGCTGCTACCTCAGCGACGGCCTGCCCAGCCTGCTGCGCATCCCGGCAGCCGACGGAGACGGCGACACGGTCATCCTCGGCGCCCCCGACATCCTCTTCAACGACCGCCTCGACGAGCACGGCAACGCCTCGCTCGCCCTCCAACTCCTCGGTTCCCGCCCCCACTTGGTCTGGTACCTCCCCTCGCTCTCCGACGACGCCGCGACCGGCGCCGAAGACCGCGACTTCTTCGACCTGATCCCCTCCGGCTGGCTCTGGGGCACCCTGCAACTCACCATCGCCGCCGCACTAGCCGCCTTGTGGCGCGCCCGCCGCCTCGGTCCGCTGGTCCCCGAACGCCTCCCCGTCGCCATCCGCGCCTCCGAAACCGTCGAAGGCCGCGCCCGCCTCTACCGCAAGGCCAACGCCCGCGACCGCGCGGCAGCAGCCCTCCGCTCTGCGACCCGCACCCGCCTCGCCCCCCTCGTCGGCGTATCCCCCGCCCAGGCGCACGCGCCCGAGACCCTGCTCCCCGCCCTGACCACCCGTCTCCACACCCCCGGCCAGGACCTGCTCCCCCTCCTCTTCGGCCAACCCCCTGCCAACGACGCCGCCCTGATCGCCCTCGCCGACCAACTCGACGCCCTCGAAAGAGAGGTACGTTCTTCATGATGGACCCGACCACTGACAACGCCGGGAGCTCCGGCAGCGCCCGCTCCTCCCTGGAGTCCCTGCGCACCGAGATCTCCAAGGCCGTGGTCGGCCAGGACCCCGCGGTGACGGGCCTCGTAGTGGCCCTCCTCTGCCGCGGCCACGTCCTACTAGAAGGAGTCCCTGGAGTAGCCAAAACGTTGCTCGTCCGCGCCCTCGCCGCATCCCTCGAACTCGACACCAAACGCGTCCAGTTCACCCCCGACCTGATGCCGAGCGACATCACCGGCTCCCTCATCTACGACGCCCGCACCACCGAGTTCTCGTTCCAGCCGGGCCCGGTCTTCACCAACCTCCTGCTCGCCGACGAGATCAACCGCACCCCGCCCAAGACCCAGTCCTCCCTCCTCGAAGCGATGGAGGAACGCCAGGTCACGGTCGACGGCACACCCCGCCCCCTCCCCGAGCCCTTCCTCGTCGCGGCCACCCAGAACCCGGTCGAGTACGAAGGCACGTACCCGCTCCCCGAAGCCCAGTTGGACCGCTTCCTCCTCAAGCTCACGGTCCCCCTCCCCTCCCGCCAGGACGAGATCAACGTCCTCACCCGCCACGCCGAGGGCTTCAACCCCCGCGACCTGCGCGCCGCCGGCGTACGCCCCGTCGCGGGCCCCGCGGATCTCGAAGCCGCCCGCACAGCAGTCGCCAAGACCAGCGTCTCCCCCGAAATCACCGCGTACGTCGTGGACATCTGCCGCGCCACCCGCGAGTCCCCGTCCCTCACCCTGGGCGTCTCCCCGCGAGGCGCCACAGCGCTCCTCTCGACGGCCCGCGCCTGGGCCTGGCTGACGGGCCGCGACTACGTCATCCCCGACGACGTGAAGGCCCTCGCCCTCCCCACCCTCCGCCACCGCGTCCAACTCCGCCCCGAGGCCGAGATGGAGGGCGTGACAGCCGACTCCGTCATCAACGCGATCCTCGCCCACGTCCCGGTCCCCCGCTGATGGCCCTCACCGGCCGCACCGCCCTCCTGGCGGCCATCGGCAGCCTCCCCGTGGGCCTCTGGGACCCGAGCTGGACCGGCATCCTCGCCGTCAACACCCCCCTGGCCCTGGCCTGCGCCTGCGACTTCGCCCTGGCCGCCCCCGTACGCCGCCTCGGCCTGACCCGCGCGGGCGACACTTCCGTACGTCTCGGCGAGACCGCCGACATCGACCTGACCATCACCAACCCCTCCGGCCGCCCCCTGCGCGCCCAGCTCCGCGACGCCTGGCCACCCAGCAGCTGGCAGCCCGGCACCGAAGTCGAGGCGTCCCGCCACCAGTTGACGGTCCCTCCCGGCGAGCGCCGCCGCCTCACCACACGGCTGCGCCCCACCCGCCGCGGCGACCACCGGACCGACCGCGTCACCATCCGCTCGTACGGCCCCCTGGGACTCCTCACCCGCCAAGGCAGCCACAAAGTCCCTTGGACGCTCCGAGTCCTGCCCCCTTTCACCAGCCGGAAGCACCTCCCCTCCAAACTGGCCCGCCTCCGCGAACTCGACGGCCGCACCAGCATGCTGACCCGCGGTCAGGGCACCGAGTTCGACAGCCTTCGCGACTACGTCCCCGGCGACGACACCCGCTCCATCGACTGGCGCGCCACCGCCCGCCAGTCCACCGTCGCCATCCGCACCTGGCGCCCGGAACGGGACCGCCACATCCTGCTGGTCCTCGACACCGGCCGCACCTCAGCGGGCCGAGTCGGCGACGCTCCCCGCCTGGACGCCTCCATGGACGCCGCGCTGCTCCTCACCGCCCTCGCCTCCCGAGCCGGCGACCGCGTGGACCTCCTCGCATACGACCGCCGGGTACGCGCCCTGGTCCAGGGCAAGGCCGCAGGCGAAGTCCTCCCCTCGGTCGTCAACGCCCTGGCCACGTTGGAACCGGAACTCGTCGAAACGGACGCCCGTGGCCTGACCTCAACAGCCCTCCGCAGCGCCAGCCGCGGATCCTTGATCGTGCTGCTGACCAGCCTCGACGCGGCCCCCATCGAAGAGGGCCTGCTCCCGGTGCTCTCCCGCCTCACCCAGCGCCACAAGGTCCTGCTGGCGTCAGTCGCCGACCCGCACATCGAGCAGATGGCCAACGCCCGAGGAACAACCGAAGCCGTCTACGACGCAGCAGCAGCCGCCCAGGCCAACGCGGAACGCCACCGCACAGTAGAACAACTCATCCGGCACGGCGTCACAGTCGTAGACGCAACGCCCACAGAGCTGCCCCCCGCTCTGGCGGACGCATACCTGTCCCTGAAAGCGGCCGGCCGCCTCTGACGAGAAATGAAATCCCTGGAAGGGAAATGGAGCGGAACAGGAAGTACCCCTGAACGCAGAAAACCCCCGCACCGTATCCCGGTGCGGGGGTTTTCTCTACAAATAGTTCGGCGGCGTCCTACTCTCCCACAGGGTCCCCCCTGCAGTACCATCGGCGCTGTGAGGCTTAGCTTCCGGGTTCGGAATGTAACCGGGCGTTTCCCTCACGCTATGACCACCGAAACACTATGAAACTGTCAACCGCACCACACCCGGTGGCCCCGGGCATGGGGTTGTTCGTGGTTTCAGAACCAACACAGTGGACGCGAGCAACTGAGGACAAGCCCTCGGCCTATTAGTACCAGTCACCTCCACCCGTTACCGGGCTT